>CAYZVI010000059.1:0-8446 GCA_964481695.1 uncultured Hydromonas sp.
GTAAGGTCTCAACATACGGTGCAATTTGTAAAATTTCTTTCCGTGTGGATACAGCGGATTAATTATTTGCATTAATCAAAAAAGCGGGTGCAAAAGCACCCGTTTTTTTGTTGTTGAAACGATTATATCCCATTCGGTTTATCCGCCTAATGCAAGCCACAGATCTACATAATTGGTCAGTTGATGATATCGGGTCGTTAGATACGATAGTTCAGCTTGCCGTCGTGTTTCTTGTGCATCCAGCCAGTTTTTCAGGCTATCGGCACCTGCGCGGTAGCGCACAGAGTATAGACGCTCGGCTTCTCGTGCATTATTGAGTGAGCGTAATTCTTTTTCTGCTTGTGCCTTATAGAGCATGCGAGCCGAAAGCGCATTTTCTACTTCCTGAAGGGCAGTGTAAACTGCCTGTCGATGGGAAATGGCGGTTTGTTCATAGGCTGCTTTGGATATTTTTAGATTGATCTGGTTTTGATTCCAGTTTAAAAAAGGTAGAGCCAGATTTAACGCTAAGGAGCCAACAGGATTGCTTAATATATCGGACAGAGTTTTTGAGCCTGTGCCGATGTTGCCAGTTAAAGTGAAATTAGGGTAAAAATTGGCTCGCGCAATATCGATATTGCCTAAGGCTTGACGTAGACGCAGTTCTGATGCAGTCAAGTCAGGACGGTTTGAGAGGATTTCTGCCGGAATACCTGCGGCAACGGCAGTTAAATTGTTGCTTGGTAATGTTTGAGGCTCTCTATCGATATGAGTCGATGGTGGCGCATCGAATAGAATCGCCATGGCATTGCGCGCTACTGCGCGCTCTTGCTTCAGTGCATCCAGAGAGGCTTCTTGGCTGCTCAAGCTACGCTCGGCAGAGATAACATCCAGTTTAGAAACAGCTCCAGCGCGATATTGGACACGTACTAAATCAAGTGTTTTACGGGCATAGCCGATGCTTTGCTCGCCAATCCGGATGCGCTGATTGAGATAAGCCAATTGCCAGTAAAGTTTGGTAACGGAGGCTTGAATAGACAGCTTGGTGCTCAATAAGTCTTCTGCGCTGGCTTGTGCTTCCCACTGCTTGATGCTGCCAGCCTTAGCCATTTTTCCCCATAAGTCTATAGTGTAGGAGGCTGATAAACTGGTCGAAAAATTGCGTGTGCTGGCAGAATGTCCATCCAATGGGCGTGAACTGGAAGCACCCGCCGAGCCAGCAATGCTTGGGTACGTATCATTGCGCGCTAAATCGGCATGGAGCTGCGCTTGATAAAGTTTATATCCAGCTATGGCTAAGGTGTTGTTTTTCTGCAAAGCTAGATCAACCAGCTGATTTAAACGAGGCTCACCAAATGCTTCCCACCATTTTGAATCAACCGCTCTCATGTTTTCTGAGTTGCTATGAGTGGCGTGCTGCCAGTGGGCGGGAGTCTGAATCGTTGATAGGGATTGTTCGATGGATGGGGTGGTAATGGCGCAGCCAGCCATGAGCATACTCATGACTAACCATGAGTCGAGCTTTAGAAGAGAATAAGGGCGTTTTTGCATCAGTTACTCCCGTGAAAGCGCCACAACCGGATCGAGTTTGGCCGCGTTTTTGGCAGGTAAAAAGCCAAAAATCATACCGATCAGAGTGGAACAAGTAAATGCGGCGATGATTGAAGTCAGCGAGAAAGCCATACTGAACTCTTTGACAAAGTGATCAAAAATCGCGCCGATAGCCAAGGCTAAACCCACGCCGAGTAGTCCACCCAGCAGACAAACCATAACCGCTTCAATCAAAAATTGCTGCATGATATCACTCTGACGTGCGCCAACTGCCATGCGCACGCCGATCTCCTGAGTACGTTCGGTCACGGACACCAGCATGATGTTCATTACGCCGATACCGCCGACAATGAGAGAAATCACGGCGATCATGGATACCAGCAAAGTCATGGTGCGTGTGGTGGATTCGATCGTCTGACGGATGGTATCGCTGTTGGAAATATAAAAGTCTTTTGTCCCGTGGCGCTGAGTCAAAATTTTGGTGATGCCTTGTTCCGAAGCTTGACTACTGACTTTGTCGGAAACACGCACGGTGATGTTGCGCACATAGGTTTGTCCAAGCATACGACTAAGTACCGTGGTATAGGGAACCCAGATGTTCAGGTTTTCATCATTGCCAAAGGCAGAGGACTGCGCTTTGCTCACGCCGATGATGCGCACCGGAACATTACCCAGCATGATGACTTGGCCGATAGGATTGGTTGTTGTTCCGAATAGTGTTTTACGCGTATTGGGGTCAATTACGGCTTCTTGCGCATGTTGAATGACAGACTGACGATCAAATTTTTGTCCGAACGCGATTTCTATGCCTTTGACTTGAAAATATTGTTCACCAACGCCTTGTACTTGTGCACTGACTGAACTATTGCCTAAACGAACGGTTACGCCGTGACTGACGCGAGGTGTCACTGAGTCAACGTAAGATTGCTGTGCCAACACGTCTGCATCAGCGGCAGTGAGTGTACGAATGGAGGCTGCTTTTCGATCTCCCCAGTCTTTGCCCGGATAGATGTCAATGGTATTCGTACCCATTGAGCTGATATCCTCCAGAATCTTTTGCCGAGAACCTTCTCCGAGTGCGACGACGGAAACGACTGAGGCAATCCCGATGATGATGCCCAGCATAGTGAGAAAGGTGCGCATGCGATGTGCAAGCATGGCGCGTGTTGCCATCAACGCGGCTTCTTTGAATCGGTCAAATAGCCCAAATAGAGGTCTACCAACGTTTTGCACGATGCTTTTGCCTTCGATTGGATGTTTCCTCGGGATATCGTCGGCATCGTGGTTGGTAAAGCTAAAGTCTTCATGATTGGTGCTGCGGTCATCAATGATGCAACCATCGCGAATTTCGATGATGCGATTGGCGTTGGCTGCGACTTGAGCATCATGTGTGACGATGATGACCGTGTGTCCTTCTGCATGTAGTTCGCGCAGAATGCGCATGACTTCCTGCCCGCTTTGGCTGTCCAATGCGCCAGTCGGCTCGTCGGCAAGGATGACTTCACCACCGTTGACCAATGCGCGCGCGATACTGACGCGCTGCTGCTGGCCACCTGAGAGCTGGTTGGGGCGATGGTGTTTGCGTTCGCCTAGGCCAAGCCGTTCGAGTAGGGCAGCGCTGCGTGAACGACGTTGCTCAGGTGCATAACCTGCATAGATCGTCGGCACTTCGACGTTACCCATTGCATCTAAGTCTCCGAGTAGGTGGTAACGCTGAAAAATGAAGCCGAAATATTCACGACGCAATCGTGCTAATTCATCCGGTTCCATATCGCCGGTTTCTTGGCCGTTCACCAGATAACTGCCTCGAGTTGGTCGATCCAAACAGCCAAGGATGTTCATTAACGTTGATTTGCCCGAGCCGGATTGACCGATGATTGCGACCATTTCGCCTGCATGGATTTGCAGGTTGATGTTATTCAATATGGTGACGACGTCGCCACCCGACGGGAATTCTCGATATAGGTTGCGAACTTCCAGTAGGGCGCTCGTCTGAGCTGTGTTTGAAATAGCGGTGTTCATATGCATCTATTCCGCTTACATGGGCGGTGGGCCACCCATTAGGTCGGCCGTATTTTTTGATGCATTTGTGGATTGGCTAACCACAACTTGATCACCTTCGTTCAAGCCAGATTTGACCTCGGCGTTAACGTTGTTGTTCAGACCAATTTCTACCCATTTTTCAGAGGTTTTGTTTTCTTTATCCAGTAGCAGTACTTTGTATTGGCCTTGTGCATTTTTTTCGCCAAGCGCGGTGGATGGAACGATGAGCACCTGCTTGGCTGAGTTGGCAATAATCGATACTTGAGCCGTCATTGAAATGCGCAGTTTGCCATCATCATTGGGCATGTCCAGCAGACCATAGTAGTAAATGGCCGAGCTGCTCGTAGAACTGGAAGAGGAGCTGGATGAGCTGCTGTCCGAGAGTGTGGTTGGACCTGGATCAATCGAGCGTAGGCTGGTTTCGTAGCGTTTGTCGGCTTCGCCCAGAATATTGAAATACGCCGGCATACCTGCTTTAACTTTGGTGATATCGCCTTCAGAAATTTCGGCTCGGATGGTGATTTTGTCCAATTGGGCAATGGTCATGAGTGTTGGCGAAGATTGATTGGAGTTGATGGTTTGACCTTCCTCTACCGGGAGAGAAACCACTACACCATCAATCGGAGCCAGTACCTGCGTGTAGCCGAGCGTGAGTTTGGCGTTGTCAACGCTCACACGCGATTGATCGACTGCTGCTTTGGCGGAGGCGAGTGCAGCTTTGGCAGTATCGTAGTTCTCTTTCGAGGTCGCACCTTCGGTAAACATCATTTTTTGACGGTTGAAATCCAATTGTGCTTTTTCCAAAGCCGCTTGATGGCTGTTGAGCTGAGCTTGTGCTGTTTGTAAGGTGTTTTTTTGCGTACGTGGGTCAATGATGGCCAATAGCTCACCTTGTCGGACGGTTTGACCCAGTTTGACCTTGAGTGATTTGATTTCACCGGTCACTTGTGCACCGACAGCGACTTGTTTGTACGGTTTGACGATGCCAGTTGCTAATACCGTTTGCTCCAAATCCCCTCGAGTGACAGGCGCGGTGATTAAGTTATTTTCTGCTTTGCTCGGGAAGAAAAATAACTTGATCAGCCAAACGACTGCCAAGCATAAAATCAAATAGATCAGGCGGCGAATCCATAGGTTACGCCAGATTTTGATCAGAACATTCATAAATATCCGTTTGAGTGGAAAAGAATCGAAATTTTGCGTTTGAATAATGCTATTTGAAGCCAATATCGCCCAAATTTTCATTTGAGCGATATTTAACACGGGTTTAATTGTACGATGACTTTATGGAGCTGGTTTGAGTATTCTATTTAAAGTTTGCATCTGTTTACCTACATCGTCGCCGACCAGTTGCTTCACGGTGGATTGCTCTGTTGCTGATTGTACGCCTGCTTGTTGGAGACGGTTGAGTAAGGTTTGTTGGTCAATGCGGCTAATTTGAGAGATTTCAGCGATTGAGGCGTTGGATAACATAGTCAATGCGTTCTTAAATGGAGGGCCTCCGTTACCTTTACCATCTTCACCGTCCATATTGAGAAAGCTTAAGGCAAGAATTAAGGCAAAAAAGGTTAAAATACCTTTACCCAATCCCGTGCGAAACATATTTTTAAAGCCCTGGAGATTGACGATCAGATGCAATGCAACACCAATTATCATTAGCCATCCGAGCCATTCATGTGCCGCCTTATTCAGACCTGAATCCCAGTGGAAGAACATTAAAATACCCGTAACGCCCATCAATAAAAATGAGCCTGCTACCAGAGGTGTAACCCATTGACGTTCAATTGCCATTTCCTTTTCCTTTCATGAATCGTTTTATACATCGATAATGAAAGAGTAAAGCGATTACATGATGTTTTTGTTGCCTGAATGTAAAGTTTTGTAAATTGCCATCAGTCTGATAATGAAAAAACCGTTCTGAATAGCTCAGAACGGTGTGTATTGACTGTGCTTGATATGGATGAGTTCAATCAAGCATTTTGAATCAATTCAATGAGCTTTTCTGTATCGACACAGAATAAGCGGATACCTTCAGCCAATTTTTCATTAGCCATTGGGTCGTTATTGAGCATCAGACGGAAGCTCGATTCAGTCAGATTCAATGCCTCGATGGATTGTGGTTGCGCATTGTCGCTATTTAACACAGCATCTACCGGGTCGTTCATTCCTTGCAATTGTTTGAGCAGGTCTGGGCTGATGGTCAGCAGATCACAACCGGCCAAGCCGATGATTTGACCGATATTGCGGAAACTCGCGCCCATAACTTGAGTTTGGATACCAAATTTTTTGTAATAGTTATAGATGGTGCGTACTGATTCCACACCAGGGTCATTGCTGGCGTCGTATTCGATACCGGTTTGTTTTTTGTACCAGTCATAAATACGACCGACAAACGGTGAAATCAATGTGACATTCGCATTGGCGCAGGCCACGGCTTGCACCAGACTGAACATCAAGGTCAGATTGGTGTGAATGCCTTGTGCCTCGAGGATTTTAGCGGCTTGAATGCCTTCCCAAGTAGCCGCGATTTTGATGAGAATGCGTTCTCGAGCTATACCTTTTTCCTCAAAAAGGGCGATGACTTTTTCAGCCTTTTCCACGGTTGCGCCAGTGTCAAAAGACAAACGGGCATCGACTTCTGCTGAAACACGCCCCGGAATGATTTTTAAAATTTCTGAACCAAACGCGACCAGTACGTGATTCATGATGTCACCGACTGATTCGCCTTTATGCGCCTGCACGGTGGCATTAAACAGTGGCTGGTATTCGGGTTTTTGTACCGCTTTTAAAATTAGGGATGGATTGGTAGTCGCGTCCTGCGGTAAAAACTGAGCGATGGACTGAAAATCACCTGTATCAGCTACAACGGTGGTGTATTGTTTGAGTTGGTCTAGTGTGGTCATTGTTTTTTCTTTATGGATTGTGAAAGGCAAGTATAAAAATAATTATATGGGGATTTTACTACTATATTGTTTCATAAGAACTTTAATTTTCTGTTAAAATCTCGCGGATTTAGTTTGAATGATTAAAAATGTACCGGATCAATGAATTTATTGTGTGAATCGCCCCATTTTGGCCAAATAGCCGCCTGAAGACAGTCACTGAGTGATATGGATAGGGCGGTTTTTTTTCGTCTACTGTAGATAGCGCGAAGACCAAGCGAGATGATGCATACCATGATTCAATGAGACCGACAACGCAGTTAAAAGGAGTGAGCGTGTTACCGATTTTCTCTTCACAGTTTCCCAAAGCGATTCTCGCATTGGCAGACGGTACGATTTTTCAGGGCTATGGCATTGGTGCGACGGGACATGTGGTGGCCGAAGTAGTATTTAATACCGCGATTACCGGCTATCAAGAAATTTTGACCGACCCATCCTACACGGGACAAATGGTGACGCTGACTTATCCGCATATTGGCAATGTCGGTGTGAATAGCGAGGACGTGGAGGCGGATAAAGTCTATGCGGCTGGCTTGATTATCAAGGATCTGCCGGCCATCGTGTCGAACTTTCGCGCTGAGCAAAGCCTGCCCGACTATCTGAAAGCAAACAATGTCGTTGCCATCGCTGGCATCGACACGCGCGCGCTGACCCGTGTGTTGCGTGAAAAAGGTGCGCAGGGCGGTTGTATTTGGGTCGGTGACGATGAGGAACAAGCAAAACAGCTCGCCGCAGGCTTTGGCGGTATGGCGGGTCAAGACTTGGCCAAAGTCGTGACAACTAAAACCACCTACGAATGGACAGAAACCGAGTGGCAATTGGGTGAAGGCTTTGGCAAGCAAACCGAACCCAAATTTAAGGTTGTAGCCTATGACTTCGGCGTGAAACGCAACATCCTGCGTATGCTCGCCGAGCGTGGCTGCGCGATTACCGTCGTACCTGCGCAAACACCTGCCTCGGAAGTATTGGCGATGAACCCAGACGGCGTGTTCCTCTCAAATGGCCCCGGCGATCCAAAGCCATGTGACTACGCGATTGCCGCGACGCGCGAATTTTTGGATAAAAATCTGCCGGTATTTGGGATTTGCTTGGGGCATCAGATTTTGGCATTGGCCTCTGGCGCAAAAACCTTGAAAATGAAATTCGGCCATCACGGTGCGAACCATCCGGTGAAAGATTTGGACAGCGGTCGCGTGGCGATCACCTCACAAAACCACGGTTTTGCGGCGGATGAAAAAACCTTGCCCGCGAATGTGCGCGTGACGCATGTGTCGTTATTCGATGGCAGTTTGCAGGGCATTACGTTTACCGACAAACCGGCGTTTTCGTTCCAAGGTCACCCAGAGGCATCTCCGGGGCCGCACGATATCGCCTATTTGTTTGACCGTTTTGTGGACAACATGGCTGCGGCGCGTGCGTAAACGCGGGCGTATTTAAGGAATTCAGATGGATTTGGGCATCACCAGTTTAACCACCTTCATCATCGGCACGATTGCAGTGATTTTGCTGCCCGGGCCGAACTCGATGTTCGTATTGACCACGGCGGCGCAAAAGGGCGTGCGCGATGGTTATCGGGCTGCGCTGGGTGTGTTTGTCGGTGATTCGATTCTGATGCTGCTCGCAGCGCTGGGCGCGGCGACGGTGTTTAAGACCGCTCCGGCTGTCTTTACCACGCTCAAGTTGGTCGGGGGTATGTATCTGGCCTTTTTGGGCTTTAAAATGTTGGTGGGTGCCTATCGCATTTGGCAAAATCGCACTCATCTTTTGTCGCCCAGCGAGTTGGAGCAGAACAGCACCGTAGACGCGCATGAAGGACGGCTGGAATCCGTATCGCAAAAAAACCAATCGCCTTTTATCAAGGCGCTGCTGATTAGCCTAATCAATCCGAAAGCGATATTGTTTTGCGTCTCCTTTTTTGTTCAATTTGTCCG
>CAYZVI010000060.1:0-8409 GCA_964481695.1 uncultured Hydromonas sp.
GATAAAGGCCTACCATGTTTAATCGTTTCATGCCAAAAGAAGGTAAATTTTTCACTTTGTTCAACCAACACGCCTCTTTGATGACCGCTACGGCCAAAGATATGGTCGTTTTGTTTAAAGACATCGACAACGCGGAAGTGCACATTCAAAGCATCCGTGAAAAAGAAAAAAAAGCCGATCGTTTAACGTATGAAACAGTCGATTTATTGCATAAAACCTTCATCACCCCATTGGATCGTGATGTGATTCTCAAATTAGTTACCAATTTAGATGACGTTATTGACATGATGGAGGATGTTGCGGAATGTATTTCACTCTACCACGTAACGCAAACCTCTGAAAACGCGCAAAAATTGTGCGACATTACCCTGTCATGCTGCGAGCGCTTGGAAAAAGCTGTTAATTATCTGGAAAATATGAACAACACGCCTGAAGTGCTTCGATTGGCTTCAGAAATTGAGCGCCTCGAGTCTGAAGCTGACCGTGTCATGCGTTCTGCATTATCTCGTCTTTTCCGCGAAGAAACTGATGCAGTTAGCATCATTAAGTATAAAGCGATTTATGAATTGCTCGAATCAATCACCGACAAATGTGAAGACGTGGGCAACATTATTCAAGGAATCATGGTTGAAAACGCTTAAGCATTATCATCCGCTTCATTCAATCATTCATTCAGAGGCAAACTATGTCTAACTCGCTACACATCGGACTGGGGATGATGTTATTTCTCATCGCACTCGCGTTGATTTTCGACTTCATGAACGGTTTTCACGACTCCGCCAACTCAATTGCTACCGTTGTTTCCACCGGCGTACTAAAGCCACATCACGCCGTATTGATGGCCGCTACATTTAACTTTATCGCGTTTTATGTCTTGCCGCACAAAGTGGCAGCCACTATCGGTAAAGGTATTGTTCAGGCCTCCGTGGTCGATCAATACGTCATACTTGGAGCGCTTATGGGCGCCATTATATGGAATGTCATTACCTGGTACTATGGCATTCCATCTTCGTCATCACATGCTTTGATGGGTGGCCTGATCGGTGCCGCTGTAGCCAAAAGCGGTTTTGGCGTCTTGATGGCCGATAAAATTCTGCAAACCGTACTGTTTATTTTCTTGTCACCGGCTTTGGGTTTCTTACTTGGCTCATTGCTCATGTTGATTGTGTCTTGGATATTTTTCCGAACAGCGCCAGCCAAAGTGGATCGCTGGTTCCGCCGTTTGCAGTTGGTTTCTGCGGCGCTGTATAGCTTGGGGCACGGCGGTAACGATGCACAAAAAACCATGGGTATGATTTGGTTGATTTTATTGGCCGGTGGTGTACTGTCAGCAGGAGATCCATTGCCCGCTTGGGTCGGTTATTCGTGTTTCGCAGCAATTGCTTTGGGTACTATGTTCGGCGGCTGGCGTATTGTCAAAACCATGGGGCAAAAATTGGCCAAACTCAAACCGGTCAGTGGCTTCTGTGCAGAAACCGGCGGCGCCATCACGTTGTTTACCGCAACCGCGATGGGCGTACCTGTATCAACCACCCACACCATCACCGGCGCGATTTTAGGCGCAGGGTCAACCATGAAAGCCTCATCGGTACGCTGGGGGCTGGCGGGTAATATCGTTTGGGCATGGATTTTGACTATCCCTGCATCCGCTTTCATCGCTGCAGTATCATGGGTGATCGCTGCTAAATTGTTTGCCTGATCAGTCCACTTAACAAAAAAGCGAGCACAGTGCTCGCTTTTTTAATATGCTTATGCGGGTACTCATCCACCCTGCTGCTGACGCGCCATCTCAAACACACACACCGCAGTCGCTGCGGCCACATTCAGAGACTCTCCCACCACCATCGGAATGGTTAATGGCACATCGGCTTGCGCCAACAAAGCCTCCCTTAAACCTGCACCTTCATTCCCCATCAGCCATGCCGTCGGACAACTCAAATCATGCTGATAAATACTGAGCTTCGTATGCGAGCTGGTGGCACAAACCTGCACCCCATGGTGCTGTAGTTGCACGATGGCCTGATTTAAATCAATACGCTCGCGAATATTCAGCCCAAAATGAGCACCTACTCCTGCACGCAATACTTTCGGTGCATACGGATTAACGCAGTGTTCGCTCAGCCACACTTCGCGCACCCCCGCCGCTGCACAGCTGCGAATGATCGAGCCCATATTTCCGGGGTCTTGTACCCCATCCAAAAGCACCACATTGCCACTGAATGCGTCTTCACTCAATGAGTGCATTTTCGGTCGTTGCACCTCAAACACAATCGAAACGCCCTGCTCCAAGCTGCTGATGTCCCTAAAAACCGCTGTAGCCAGTTTAATCACTTGGATGCCTTGCGTCACAACGGCACTCAATAAAACTTGAATTTCCTCGTTATCCAAAGCCGAGCTGCCGACCCAAATACGCTCAATCCGCCAGTCATGCACCGATTGATAAACTTGGTGCGCTTGATGTTTAAGCAGCAATTGACAAGCATGCACGCCCTCGACCGCCATCAGCGCATCATTGCGTTTGGGCTGGTGAATCAGGCGTTTGAGGGCTTTGACCTGCGGATTATCTTTGGAAGAAATCATCATATTATTGATTTTTAAATTGTAATGTACGCACCGGCGCAAAGCTCATACGGTGCTCGGGTGTCGCACCATAACGCTGCAACGCCGCCAAATGCGCCGCTGTCGGATAACCTTTGTGCTGGGCAAAACCATACTCGGGATACAAAGCATGCAAACGCAAGCAATCCGCATCACGTGCCACTTTTGCCAAAATGGATGCAGCCGAAATACAGGCCTCTTTGGCATCACCTTGAATCATCGGTTCACCTGCGTACTGCGCCGCCGCCAGACCCTTGGGGAAATGATTGCCATCTACCCAAACCCAATCAGGCCGCAAGTTCAAAGCCTGCACCGCCCGCGTCATCGCCAGCATACTGGCCTGCAAAATATTCAGTTCATCAATTTCAGCAACACTGGCGCTGGCAATCGCCCAAGCTTGTGCCTCGGACTGAATTTGTTCAGATAAGGTTTCTCGTTTCTTAGCCGTCAGTTTTTTCGAATCGGCCAAACCGATAATCGGTTGATCCAGCACCACGGCAGCGGCGAACACCGCACCTGCCAACGGGCCGCGCCCCGCTTCATCCACACCGCAGACCCAATGCGCCTGCTGCGCCGAAGTGACCACCGAAAATAAATCCTGCTGAAAAATACTTGCCATAGCCAACACTCAAACCGACTGAAACGAGCGTGACTGCCGACGCACCGTTTCGATCGCCTGCGCGCATAAATTCGGCGTATCGGCAATCAGACTATGATGCATCTCGGTGAGCTGCTCGTTGACCGTCGCATTGACTGCATAGCGATTCATTTCATACATTAATGCATCCGCCAAACCTTCTACAGTCGCAGCATCCTGAAGTACTTCGGGGATGAAAGAGGTTTGCATCAAAATATTCGGCAAACCAATCCACGGCTGTAGTGCCACTTTTGGATAAATCTGTGCGGACAACCATGAGGTTTTATACGAAATGATCGATGGTTTTTTGTACAGCGCGACTTCCAAACTGGCCGTCCCACTGGCAACGATAGTCGCATCAGCCGCCTCCATCACACTGCGTGCTTGACCATCAAACCAGCGTATTGCCAAATTCGGCGCTTGCTCGCGCTGAATGCGCTCGAGCTCTGTGCGCAGATTGGTGTGCGCCACTGGTATCAGACAAACAAAATCTTGCTCAGAACCAGAAGCAGCTAACCGCTGTGCGATCAGTTGAGCGGCTTTGAAAAAATTTGGCGCATTATAGCTAATCTCCGACGCGCGCGATCCGGGCAAAATCGCCAAGCAAAAGGCACTTTGCGACACATTGAGCAAAGTTCGCGCTGCTGCCGTATCGGCTTGCAACGGAATTTGTTTGGCAAACGGATGCCCGACATACGTCGCCGCAATGCCCGCATCATCATAGATTTTTTGCTCAAACGGAAAAATCAGCAACATATGATCAACCGCCTGACGAATTTTCTCAATGCGCTTGGGTCGCCACGCCCAGATTGACGGGCTGACATAATGCATGGTCGGTACGCCTTTAGCACGCACAATCTTTTCCACACCCAAGTTAAAGTCCGGCGCGTCAATGCCGATGAAAACATCGGGACGCTGCGTGGTCACCCGGTCAATCAATTCACGGCGCATATTTAAAATCCGAGGCAAATGCCGAATCGGCTCAAAGTAGCCGCGCACCGCAAGCAACTGTGACGACCACCATACCCGTGCACCTTGCTTTTGCATGGCATCACCGACGATACCAGCACTGCTGACCTGCGCATAATTGGCCTGCGCGCCCTGCAACAACACTGCCGCCAGTTGATCGCCAGAGGATTCGCCAGCGACCAAAACCAAATCGATGTTTTCTGCGTACATGCCGTCCCTATGGATGTTGTGTCATAATGTGTATTCACGCTATGGATACGCTATGATAAAAAAGCCTGTCGGATTGCGCGACAGGCATTCGTTTAAACCGGCGGTTTCATGCCAAGCAATCGGTTCGCGCACTCTTAGCGAGTAATACCGCGATCTGCCGTGCGCAAAAACTCTGACATCACACGCACCGCAGAGGCGTTCGGCTCGTCGGCCTGCGCAGCAGCTTCTATCGCCTCAATCGCTTGATCAATGGTCAGATCTTGACGAAATACGATTTTATACGCGCGCTTGATCGCTGCGATTTGTTCAGCGGTATAGCCGCGACGCTTCAAACCTTCGGAGTTAATCCCAAACGCCGCGCTCGGGCTACCGCCAATCATCACATACGGCGCAACGTCTTTGAGCAAAATGCTACCACCGCCCACCATCGCGTGTGCACCGATTTTCACAAACTGATGCACCCCACTCATGCCTCCGACGATCGCCCAGTCCTGAATCTGCACATGACCGGCGAATTGTGCATTACTCGCCAAAATCGTGTGATTGCCCACACGGCAATCATGTGCCAAATGAACATAGCCCATAATCCAGTTGTCATTACCCACAGTGGTCACACCTTCGTCCTGTGTAGTACCCAGATGAAAACTACAAAACTCACGAATCGTATTACGATCGCCAATCACCAAGCGGGTTGGTTCACCCGCGTATTTTTTGTCCTGCGGTACACCACCAAGCAGCACATGGTGCCCAATATGATTGTCTACACCAATCTGGGTGTGACCCTCAATCACTGTATGCGAGCCAATTTCCGTGCCATTACCAATCACCACATCAGGACCAATAATACTGTACGCACCAACGCTGACGCCATCCCCCAATTGGGCTTTCGGGTCTATGAAGGCAGTTGCATGAATGTGTGTAGTCATAAAATTCTTATATAGTATTTAAAATAATGAGTTGCAACTCAAGTACCGTAGTGAAACACAACGACCTTATATTCTTAATCGTTTTTGGACTCAATGCGATAAGTGCAAATCAAATCCGCCTCGGCCGCCACCACACCGTCCACTTTGGCACAGGTGGAAAAATAGGCAAAACTGCGCGCCACTTTGGTCAGACGAGACTCCAAAACTAACTGATCGCCGGGCTCCACTTGACGTTTGAAGCGTACATTATTCATACCAACAAAATAGTACATAGCATCGGGATGCAGCTCATTAACCCACAGCAGAGCAGAAGCTTGAGCCAAAGCTTCCATAATCAACACACCCGGCATCACAGGACGCTTGGGAAAGTGCCCCATAAAGAAAGGCTCATTCATGGTGACATTTTTAATTGCAACCAAGCGTTTTTGGGGTTCTACTTCAAGCACGCGATCTACCAATAAAAAAGGATAGCGATGCGGTAAACGTTTTACCACTTCGTTAATATCGTAACCGGACTGTGTCATACTCAATGTCATATCTTTTGCCTCTCTATACTGAACTATTGCGAATCAGAAGAATGTTCAGCTTTTTTTTCTACCATTCTTTCCAGACTACGAATCCGCTTGCGTAAATCCGCCAAATGGCGAATCAGCGAAGCATTTCGTTCCCATTCGCGATGTGTGCTGCTCGGGTAAACCCCTGTATATTGTCCTGCCTCCGTAATATCGGAGGTGATGGCTGTTCCGCCAGATACCACAGTATGATCGGCAATGCTCAAATGTCCGCCCAACATAGCGGCGCCACCAATCATGCAAGATTGACCAATAATGCTACTACCGGCAATGCCTGCACAAGCAGCAATTGCTGAATGTGCGCCAACTTCGCAATTATGCGCAATTTGTACGAGATTATCAATTTTTACATCGTCGTCAATGACTGTATCGGTCAAAGCACCTCGATCAATCGTGGTATTCGCACCGATTTCCACATCATTACCAATCATCACGCGCCCTACCTGAGGGATTTTTTGCCAGCCACTCGGCGTCGGTGCAAAGCCAAAACCATCCGAGCCAATCACAGCTCCCGCATGGATGATACAGCGTTGACCTATTTCACACGCCGAGTAAATAGAAACATTGCTATAAACACGTGTGTGATCACCAATGCGAACATGATCGGCAATATGCACGCCGGCTTCAATCACCACGCCATCACCAACATACGTGGCCTCGCCAATCACCGCATACGGGCCAATATGCACATTCTGTCCAATGCGTGCGTTAGAAGAAATGACAGCCGTTGGATGGATACTTGAACCAACGGGTTCATCGGGTAAATAACAGCGTTGTGCGACAATCGCAAACAAAGCGTATGGTTGAGAACAAACAGCAAAAGTGGTTTTAGAAAAATCAAAACCATCTTGCGACTTTAACCACTCATAATCAGATTCAGTCAATGCAATCACACTCGCATGACACTCGAGTAACTGCGCTCGCAGCTTAGGATTACTTAAAAAGGAAAATGCTCCTTTTCCTGCCAGATTAAGAGGCGCAACATGCGTTACATGTACTCTCTCTAGCAACATTCCATCTGCCAGATAAACCTGAGCTTGTACGGCCAGAAACAAATCAGCCAGTGCTTGTGGTTGAACCAACACTGGCTTGAATGAAATTTTCCTACTCATCTATTTGCTTTCTAACGATGGGGACTTTCATGAAGTCCCCATTTTTATCAGAATTATCAGAACTGCCAATCTATCAATTATTTCAATTGATCCAATACACGCTGAGTCATATCGTATTGAGGTTTAATGTAAACCGCTTCTTGAACAACCAAATCATAACCTTCTTTTTCTGCAATATTGCGAATCACAGTATTCGCATTTTTAAGCAGATTTTGCAGTAGGTTGTTTTGCGCTTGTGATAATTCTGTTTCAAATGAGGTACGTTCAGCATCAAATGCCTCTACCGCTTTACCAATTTCGGCTTCACGTTGCGCACGCTGCTCATCAGTCAATTTAGGAAAATCTTTTTCATAAGCCTGCTGTTTGGCGCGAATATTAGCGGCTTTTTCCTCCAAACCACGCTCACGAGATTTGAAATTTTTATCCAAAGTCGCTCGCGCATTCTTAGCTGGAGCAGACTCAGCTAACAAACGATCCAAACTCACATAACCAACTTTGAAATCCTGCGCCATAGCTGGAACTGATGGGAGAATCAGCGCCATAATCAAGGCCACCGCTGCTTTCTCTTTCCCCCATTTACTCATCCATTTTGCTCCGGTCATCATTTCCACCTTTCATTCCTGTTATTGCATACACTTTAGCACAGCCCACATATCACTGTCATGCAGATTAGAAAGACGTCCCAATTTGGAATTGGAAACGTTGCTCCTGATCACCTGCTTTTTTCTTGATTGGAAGGCCATAGCTAAATTTCAATGGCCCGATTGGCGAAGCCCATAGCAAACCTAAACCAGCCGAATAGCGCATACCTTCGCTGCCTGCAACATAGGCACTGGACTTATAATCCGACCAAACACCACCCGCATCAGCAAATACGAATAAGCGCGCAGCCTTACTCTTAGTCATGCCTGGGAATGGGAACTGTAATTCCAAATTGGTAATAGCTCGCTTATTACCGCCAACATAATTGTATGCGCCACTTGAGGTATCACCTGAGTTTTTGGTCTCTTTCGGTCCAATCGTACCGCTATCGTAACCACGCACTGAACCAATACCACCGGCATAATAATTATTGTAGAATGGGTAAGAAGATCCACCATAGCCTTTACCATAATCAAATTGGGTATTAAATGCCAAAGTAATTCGTTTGCTCACTGGTAAGAAATGCTGATACTGGTAAGACAATGTGTAGTATTTCAGATCGCCAAATGGCGCAACTGAGGTCAAGACACGCTGATACTGACCACGGCTCGGCATAACGACCGAATCACGCGTATCGTAGCTCCAACCCGCAGTCATGGCATAGGTCATAAAATGGTTTTTACCATTACCATATTTGTTCATAAAGTCGATATAGCCAATCGGGCTCTTGCTCGAATCCAGCT
>CAYZVI010000061.1:0-8381 GCA_964481695.1 uncultured Hydromonas sp.
AAACGGCAATGGCTGAGTTTGAAGCACGCCGCGCTGAATTGGAAAAAGCGCAAGCCGAAAAATTGGCTGCTGCACAAGCGGTAGCAGAAAAATTGGAAGGCGTAGCGATTGAGATTCCTGCTAAAGCGGGCGTTGACGGTCGTTTGTTCGGCTCTATCACCAATGGTGATATCGCTGAAGCCTTGAAAGCTCAAGGCTTTGAAGTGAATAAATCGCAAGTTCGCGTGGTTGAAGGTACTGTAAAAACTATCGGCGCATACTCTGTAGCAGTTTCTTTGTTCACTGATGTGAACGCGACCATCGCATTGAACGTTGTGCCAGAAGTTGCTTAATACCAAGCTTGATGCTGTTTTGGAAATGACTCTATTTTGATTCGATTCTAACCAGCATGAATGTAAAAACCCGTTGTGTTCGCGCAGCGGGTTTTTTATGGTTCATTCGTTGGTTTTTTTGTGGATAGGATGGTGTGTAGGGCATAAAAATCGTGTCATAACCAATGGGCTTTTCGTTGTGTTTGTTATGCTGCATGGCTATAATGTCCCATTCCACAGGCTTTTTACAAAACGGATTTAAAGGGCGTAGCAATGAATTTATTGGCTAAATTATTACCGACTCAAAATATCGAACTAAAAGTCGATGCCACCAGCAAAAAACGTGTATTTGAGTACGCCTCAATTTTGTTTGAGAATAATCAAGGGGTTGAACGCTCCAAGGTTTTTGACAGTTTGTTGGCGCGTGAGCGCTTGGGTTCAACCGCATTGGGTAAAGGTGTGGCGATTCCACATGGCCGGATTAAGGGTTTAAAAGAAGCGGTGGCTGCGGTCATTAGTGTGAATACGCCTGTGGCTTTTGATGCGCCCGATGCTCAACCCGTTGGCTTGATGGTGTTTTTGCTGGTGCCTGAGCAGGCCACACAGCAGCATTTGGAGATCTTGTCCGAGCTGGCAGAGTTTTTAAGTGATAAGAATAATCGTGAAACATTGATGGCGGCAGATTCTGCCGGAGCAGTGCTGCAACTGGTGCAAACATGGGAACCAGCACGACGCGGCATGATGTAACGAGGTTGGGGTCTTTTAGCAAATTGGGTGAAGCATGCAATCAATCGCAACTTTGTACAACGATGTATCCGCTCCGCTTGGATTGAAGTGGCGCGCCGGTATGGATGGTGCGTTTCGTATTTTGGAAGATTCGCATGCCGGTTCAGCCGAGTTAGTGGGTCATTTGAATTTAATCCATGCTTTGCGGATTCAGGTGATTGGTCAGGCGGAAAGTGATTTTTTTGATCGCTTGAGCGAAGTGCGACGAGTTGAATATCTGAATGATTTTTTACATCACGGTGAGCCGCCTGCGATGATCATGGCTGATGGTGTTGAGGCGCCGGGTTTCTTAATTCGCTGGTGTGATGAGCATGTGATTCCTTTGTTTTCGACAGCAGAAACCTCTGCACGAGTGATTGAATATCTGCGCGTTTATTTTAATCGCTTGTTTGCTGAACGTTGTTCGCGTCATGGTGTATTGATGGATGTGCTCGGTGTGGGTGTGTTGATATCGGGTGAGTCTGGCTTGGGTAAATCTGAGTTGGCATTGGAGTTGATTTCGCGCGGGCATGGTTTGGTCGCGGACGATCAGGTTGATTTCGCCCGTGTGGCGCCAGATTTCATCGAGGGGCGCTGCCCATCATTGTTGCAAAACCTATTGGAAGTTCGTGGTATTGGCTTGCTTGACATCAAAACAATTTTTGGTGAAACCGCGGTGCGGCGCAAAATTAAGTTACGTCTGATTACGCAGTTGATCAAACGCACCGAGATGGATACAAAATACGAACGTCTACCGATGCAGCATTTGACCGAAAATATCTTGGGTGTTGATATTCATAAGGTGGTTTTACCGGTTGCGGCAGGTCGTAACTTGGCGGTTCTGGTTGAAGCCGCAGTGCGCGATACTGTGCTGAAGTTACGTGGAATTAATACGTTGCAAGAGTTTATGGCGCGCCAGCGACAGGCGATGGATGAAACGAACTTGGGGCGATCGAGTCACAACAGTCAAGGTGAAATTTAACTTTACGTTTGGGAATATCGTTCATCATGGATTTAGTACTGATTACCGGTTTATCCGGTTCTGGTAAAAGTGTGGTGCTGCGGCATTTGGAAGATATTGGCTACTATTGTGTCGATAACTTGCCTGCTAACTTATTGGAACCATTGATTGCAGAGATGAATCGTGCGACCTATCCGCGCTTGGCGATCAGTATTGATGCTCGATCATCGGCGGATTTTGAAAAGCTGCACGATCAAATTGTCCAGATGCGTGCGCAAGGACAGGCTGTTCACAGTTTATTTTTGACTGCCAGTGACGGTGCACTCATTCAACGGTTTTCTGAAACGCGTCGTCGCCATCCTTTATCTCGAGTGTTATTGTCCGACAGTGGTACGGATCATTCGCTCAAAGACAGTATTGATTTAGAGCGCGCGCGGCTGACACCGTTGATCTCGGTGTCGGTAGTGATTGATACCAGTAAGCTCAAAGCAAAACAGTTGCAACAATACATTCATGAAGTATTGTCATTGCCCAATGAGCGGTTAACAGTTCTTTTTCAGTCGTTTGGTTTCAAGCATGGCGTTCCGCTGGATGCCGACTTTGTTTTTGATGCGCGCGCATTGCCCAATCCATACTACGACCTGGATCTTCGGCCTTTAACGGGATTGGACGAGCCGGTCAAAGCATTTTTACAGGCTCAGTCAGACACTGAACTGTTAATTGAGGATATTGAACGATTCCTTCAGCGCTGGATTCTGAAATTCGAGCAGGACGACCGTAGCTACCTTACCATCGCCATTGGCTGCACCGGTGGACAGCATCGCTCGGTGTACATCGCGCAGACCTTGGCACAGCGTATGATTGCCAACGGCAGTTTGCTTGATAGTCAAGTATTGGTTCGTCATCGCACCATGAAAACGATGGAACTTCATTAAAAAATGCTCCGATTGGATCGTTTTTTGTATATCCTTGATTTAACTTCAGTGATGCTCGTCGTGCGAACCCAAATGCAATGGCAAACGTTGCTCGGTCCAAAACACCGTCGCCAATACCAGCAAAGCGATAAGCCAATAGCCCACAGCCAGCGGCAGCACCGTACCGTTGAATGCTTGTCCGATCACACTGCCTAAAATCGCACCGATCAAGCTGGTGTAGAATCCCGTCCATGAGGATGCTGAACCAGCAATGGCGCGCATGGGTTCCAATGAAATCGTATTGAAATTTGGCATCATGATGCTAAAGCAAAACAAACTGGCGGCCAATACAGGTGCAAATAGCGCCAATGGCGGATGTCCCTTAAAGAACCAAGCGGTCAAAGTCAATACGCTGGTCAACGCCAAAAATAACCACAGCGCCGTATGCGCCATGCGACGCATGCCAAAGCGCGCGACCAAGCGCGAATTGGTGAACGCAGCCAAGCCCATGGAGGCGGCAATTGCACCGAACATCAATGGGAAATGCTCGCCCAGGTGATACACATCGCGCTGGAAAATCTGTTCGGAAGAACCGATATACGCCATCAGCACGCCTTGCATCATACCCACGGCGGTGGCATAGCCAAAGGTTGAGCGGGTATGCACGCACTGCTTGAGGCTGTCCCACATGTTTGCCACGGAAATCGGGCGGCGAAAATTCGGGTCGAGGGTTTCGGGCATGCGCGACGTGAACCACGCACCCAATGCCAGTGCGTACAGCAGCAAGCCCCAAAAAATACTGTGCCATTCAAAGCGAAATAACAGCAATTGCCCCAAGCTCGGCGCAATAATGGGCACAATGATGAACACCATCATAATCATCGACATCACCTGCGACATCGCATGCCCAGAGAACCGATCGCGTACCATCGCTGCGGTGAGCACGCGCATGGACGCGAGGCCAATGCCTTGCAGCACACGCATCGCCAACAAAAACTCAAAGCTGGGCGAGAGTGCTGCGCCGATGGAGGCGGTGGCAAAAATACCCAGTCCGAGCAAAACAATGGGGCGGCGGCCAAAATAGTCACCGAGTGCGCCATAAATTAGTTGCGCGAATGAAAAGCCGATCATATAGGCGTAGACCACCCATTGAATGTGGTTGGCCTGTTGGCCAGTCAAGCCGAAGTCATTCGCCATGCGGGGAAAAGCGGGCAGCATGGTGTCGATGGATAAAGCACCAATCGCCATCATTAAGGCAATCAGAATGATGAACTCGAGGCGACCAATATGATCGTTGGGTACGGTTTTAAACGGCAAGGAGGGCTTTCAATAATTGTTTTGGTTTGGGTGCTTCGTCAAACAGTTTGAATCTATATCACACAGCAGATGTAAGTGAATCGTTGTGTAAAATTTGCTGAGTTAATTTTGCCATCATTTCGATATGTGCGTGGTCGGTGTTCAAACACGGGATGTAGTGATAGCTCTGACCGCCATTGTCCAAAAACACCGCCTTGAGTTGATGTGCGACTTCCTCTAAGGTTTCCAAACAGTCGGCGGAAAAGCCCGGGCAGAGGACATCCACGCGGCGCGTACCTGATTGAGCCAAGTGGGTCAGTGTATTGGTTGAATACGGCTGTAGCCATTTTTGCGCACCGAAACGCGATTGGTATGACATCAGTACGGCATCATTGGGCAGATTGAGCGCTGCAGTTAATGCGGTACTCAACGCGCGGTGCGTGGCTTCGCATTGCGCTTGGTACGGGTCGCCCAAACGCACGTTGCGCTCGGGGATGCCGTGAAAACTCAGCAGCAATTTGTCGCCTTGGGCAAAGTCTGGCTGACCGTGCGCTTGCCAATAGGCTTGAATCGATTGAACCAAAGCCTGAAGATACGCCGGATGCGTCGGGTATTCGAGCACGGTCTGCACGGTGAGCGATAAATTGTATGCGCTGATCTGACGCTGTACCTCCTCCAGCGCTGTTTCGGTCGTGGTCAGAGAATATTGCGGGTATAACGGCAGTAGTACGACGCGCTTGATGCCATCATCCACGATTTGACGCAGTACCGAGCCGATAGATGGATTTTGGTAGCGCATTGCCCAGTACACTCGTAGATGATTGAGGTTGTTTTGTGTGAAATAATCTTGCAAGGCTTCGGCCTGTGCCAGCGTGATGGCCTTGAGCGGCGCACCATTTTCGGGCGCAATCTCGTGATTCCAAATCATTTCATATAGCGGTACGAGCCGCGCCGGACGGCGGCGCAAAATAATGCCGTTCAAAATGGGTGACCACAGCCATTTGGGCAAATCCACCACGCGTCGGTCGCTTAAAAATTCACGCAGATAGCGCGCAATCGCCGGTGCAGTCGGTGCGTCGGGCGAGCCGAGATTGATGAGTAGGACGGCAGTTTTTGAGCTGTTTGGGGTCATAAATATCTTAAGCAAAGTTTTGCATGGCGCGTGACAGGAGTTTGGCGGTGACATCCACCAGCGGAATCACGCGATTATACGCCATGCGCGACGGACCAATCACGCCGAGCGTGCCGATGACCTCATTGTTCACGGTGTAGGGCGCGGAAATCAGTGACACGCCGTCAAACGGCAGGGTGTCGGACTCGCCGCCGATGAATACCTGAATTCCGCCCGCTGTGCGCGTTTGCTCCAGCAGTTGCAACAGGCGGGTTTTTTCGTCGAACAGATCAAACGTCATGCGCAGTCGTTGCATATTGTTGGCAAACTCGCTCACATCCAGCAGGTGGCGCTCGCCTTTGACAATCAATGTTTCATCCTCAATGGGTTCGCTTTGATTGGGTGTGACGGCCTGTTGCATCAGCACGGATACGTCGCGTTGCAGATGATTCAGTTCGCGCATCAATTCAAGGCGAATGTGTTCAAATGTCTTGCCGGCGTAGTGGGCATTGAGATAGTTCGCTGCAGAAACCAGCTGGCTTGGGCTGTAGGTGTGCGCTAACTGCAACAAGCGGTTCTGAATATCGCCTTCCGGCGTAACCAGTACCACGAGGATTCGGTTGGGCGAAAGTTGCAGAAAATCTATTTGACCGAATACTTGTGAGCGTTTCGGTGTGGCGATGATGCCGGCAAAATGGGAGAGTTGCGAGAGTGTCTGCGCCGCGTGATTGGCCATACGCGTGGGCGTGTCGGCTGCAAACGAGGTCAGTTCGTGTTCGGATAAATGAGTGGATTCATCCGCTGAGAATTGTCCCGCCGTCATCATGGCATCGACGAAAAAGCGATAGCCCGCCGGTGTCGGAATGCGTCCGGCGGAGGTGTGTGGGCTGGTGATAAAGCCCAGATGCTCCAATTCGGCCATGACGTTGCGCACGGTGGCGGGTGAGAGCGATAGCCCCGCGCTGTGTGTGAGCGCCTGCGAACCCACAGGCGTCCCCTGTGCAATGTATTGGTGAACCAAGGTGGTCAGCAAGCGGCTGGCGCGTTCGTCTAAACTCATGGCTAAAGCATTATGGTGAAAAATTCAGATTCGTATTGTAACAAACTGCACGACCCTGAGTGATCCTCAATCCGCATTGACAGCGCCAATGCGGCAGTGATAGCCTGAGCCTGTTTCAATTCATTCTCATACGAGCACACACTCCTATGAAAAAAATCACCCTATTATCATGGAGCAGCGGCAAAGACAGCGCATGGGCGCTGCACACCCTGCGCCAAAATCCGGAAATTGAATTGGCGGGGCTGTTTTGCACGGTCAATCAGGAATTCAGCCGCGTCGCTATGCATGGCGTGCGCACCGAGCTGCTGCAACGGCAGGCAGATGCGGTCGGATTGCCGCTGCACATTATTTACATCCCCTACCCATGCAGCAATGAGCAATACGCGCAAGTGATGAGCGAGTTTGTTGAGCAGGCCAAACGTGATGGCATCGAATGCTTTGCGTTTGGCGATCTATTTTTGGAAGACGTGCGTCGCTATCGTGAGGAGCGTTTGCAAGGAACGGGTATTGAATCGATTTTTCCGCTGTGGGGCGCGAATACTGCTGAGCTGTCGCAAACTATGGTCGCTGCGGGTTTGAAATCTGTGCTGACTTGCGTCAATCCCAAGCTGTTATCCAAAGCGTTCTCCGGACGCACCTTTGACGCAAAATTGCTACGCGATTTGCCGCCGAAGCTTGACCCTTGTGGTGAGAATGGCGAGTTTCACAGCTTTGCCTTTGCTGGGCCGATGTTTACGCAACCGATACCATTCACCATCGGTGAAACCGTGGAGCGCGATGGCTTTGTGTTCACCGACTTAGTGCCATGATTTTTGTGGTGTCTTGATTGTTTCAAAGTTGGGGATGCTTTACAATGCACCCATGATTTCAAATCGCACCCTTCCTCACTGCTCCTACGATTTAGACGTGCGCACGGTCGCATTGGTCGGTCGGCTTGCGCCGGACACCTCGCCGGAGCCGCTGCTGCATGTGATTCGCATCATTGCGGACATGGGCAAACAGGTGGTGATTGAGGCGCGCACCCATGATTTTTTCAAGCTCAATGATTATCCACGTGTGGATTTGGCGGAGATTGGTAACGTCGCCGACGTACTGATTTCGGTCGGTGGCGATGGCACCATGCTGGGTGTGGCACGCGAAGTGGCGCCGTATGGTGTGCCGTTGATCGGGATTAACCAAGGTCATTTGGGTTTCATTACCGATGTGGCCTTGAACGACGCTGCTGCGGTGTTGCGCGAAATTTTGCTCAACAAACGCTTTGAGGTCGAGGCACGCGACATGCTACAGGTCAAGGTTGTGCGTGAGGGTGAAGAGCTGTTCAACAGTACTGCGCTCAATGATGTGGTGGTGGCGCGGCGCAGCGTTGAGGGTATGATGGAGCTGAATGTCAACGTGGACGGCGGCTTCATGTATCGTCAGCGCGCGGATTCGCTGATTATTGCGACGCCAACAGGTTCAACCGCCTATTCGTTGGCGGCGAACGGGCCGATTCTGCATCCGCAATTGGCAGGGATTACACTGGTGCCGGTGGCGCCGCAGTCTTTGTCCAATCGTCCGATTGTGCTGCCACACACGTGCAAGATTCAAATTGAAATCACCTCGAACCGCGAAGCGGCGATTCACTGTGACACTCAGGTATACTCGTATGTGCGCAAGGGTGATCAACTGAATATCCAGCTTGCGCCGCACCAGTCGATTTTCTGGCATCCGCTGTCCTACAACTATTTTGCGACCTTGCGCCAAAAGCTCCATTGGCAGCTCAATCCGTCGCGTCCTCTGTAATCTTTTTTATTCAACATCATGCTGATTCGTCTCAGTCTGCGCCACTTTGTGATTGTGAAGTCCCTCGATTTGGACATCGAGTCGGGTTTTACCGTGCTCACGGGTGAGACCGGCGCTGGTAAATCGATTTTGCTTGACGCGATTGGCCTGCTGCTGGGTGAGCGCGCCGATGCGAGCTTGG
>CAYZVI010000062.1:0-8262 GCA_964481695.1 uncultured Hydromonas sp.
ACTTCTTTGTACCGATCAAGTTTGTCCTGTGGGTGTCGTTCATAGCGGCGCTGCCCGTGGTGCTTTATCAGGTTTGGGCTTTCATCGCGCCGGGCTTGTACGCGCGTGAGAAAAAATTGGTTGTGCCCGTGGTGGTGTCCTCTTATCTGTTGTTTTTGATTGGTTCTGCGTTCGCGTATTTCGTGGTGTTTCCGACCGTTTTTCAATTGATGGCGAAACTCACGCCGCAGGGTGTAGAAATGGCGACCGATATTGACCGCTATTTGAGTTTTGGCTTGGCGATGTTTTTGGCATTTGGTTTGGCGTTTGAGGTGCCGGTCGTGGTCGTGGTGTTGGTGAGACTTGGTTTTGTGACGATTCAACAGCTCAAAGACTGGCGCGCCTACATGATTGTCGGTGCGTTCGCCGTATCCGCGCTGATCACACCGCCGGATGCGGTATCCATGTTGCTGCTGGCGATTCCGCTGTGTCTGCTGTATGAGGTCGGCATTTGGGCGGCGCGCTTTGCCGTGCCTAAAAATGAGGTGGACGCGACAGATGCGGTATGAATAAAATTGAATTAAAACAGGTAAAAAAATGAGTACAGCACACGAATTTATTCGCTTTGCTTTAGCGCAGGATGTTCTGCGTTTCGGCGAATTCAAAACCAAAGCAGGGCGTTTGTCACCCTATTTTTTTAACGCCGGCTTGTTCTATGATGGTACGAGCTTGGCGCAATTGGCCAATGGCTACGCAGACGTGTTGGTCGAGCGCATGGCGCAAGGCTTTGCATTTGACGCCTTGTTCGGCCCTGCGTACAAAGGCATCACGCTGGCTTCCGCTACGGCAATGGCGCTGGCGCAAAAAGGGCACAATGTGCCGTACGCGTACAATCGCAAAGAGGCGAAAGACCACGGCGAAGGCGGTGTTCTGGTCGGTGCGCCACTCGAAGGCAAGCGTGTGGTCATCGTCGATGATGTGATTTCGGCAGGGACTTCGGTGCGCGAATCGGTCGAAATGTTGCGTGCCGCAGGTGCAACGCCAGTGGCGGTGCTGATCGCGCTCGATCGCATGGAAAAAAGCGGTAACGCGACGGAAATCGGTGCGTTTTCAGCCGTTCAGTCGGTGGAAAATGACTTTGGTATTCCAGTGTTTGCGATTGCAACGCTGCACGATCTGATGGCGTATTTGGATGCGCAATCTTCGCCTGAATTGGTTCAGTACCAGGCGGCAGTGAAAGCCTATCGCGAGCGTTACGGCGTTTGATGGGTTAACGATGGCTAAAAGTACGGTACGAAAGACAGCGGCATCACATCCTTTTTTCTCAAAAAAAGTGGGTGTTAGCCAAGCTTTGTCTCCAGAGCAAGCCAAGCAAGCCTTTCAGCAAGCATACGATGCTGGCAATTTCGCGCTGGCTCGACAAAGAGCGTTGAATTTTGCACAAACATATCCGAATGTAGCCCAAGTTTGGGCTGATGCGGCCGCATGTGCGGTTCATGTTGAGGACTGGGCTGGCGCTATAGACAGTGGATTAAAAGCCGTGGCACTTGATGGCAAAATGCTTTCCGCATTGGACGCATTGTCGCACGCGTATGGTGCTTTGCGTGAGCGGGCGCAAGCCAGTGCCTATGGCCTAAAAGCTTTGCAAGTGCGCGAAGAGCGATTTGGTCGGCATATTCATGAAGCGTGGACGGTGCAAAGCCCTCCGGATTTTCAATCCTCTCGCGGGCGTAATGTCATCGCGTTTTCTTTGTTTGGCGGGAATTCTAAATACTGTGAAACGGCAGTATTAAATGCACATGAACAAGCTTTGATTTATCCTGACTGGGTATGTCGCTTTTATGTTGACCAATCGGTGCCTTCTGAAATTTGTGCGCGTTTGATTGCTGAAGGCACGCAGGTCGTGATAGTTGACGGAGCAATGCGTCATTGGCCGGGTACCATGTGGCGTTTCGCTGCGTATGATGATCCGACAGTGGATCGTGTGATTTTTCGTGATTCTGATTCGGTAATTTCTGCGATTGAGGCCGCAGCAGTCAATGCTTGGGTTGAAAGTGGTTGTGCCTTTCATCTAATGCGTGATTCTGCGAGTCACACTGAATTGATTTTAGCGGGTTTATGGGGGTGCGCGCGCGGTAGTCTGCCCAATATGTCGGGCATGATTGAGAATTACTTACAAAATCCACCAAGTAGCGCGCGTTTTGCAGATCAATATTTTTTGCGCGAATATGTCTGGCCTTATTTAAAGCGCAATCCAACGCAGGTCTTAACACACGATTCTTTATTTGGGTTTTTTAATGCAAAACCCTTTCCTGTTGCAACCAATCCTGACGACCATATAGGCAATGCAGAGGGCGTTGCGTTCTTTGAAGCGCCAGTAGCCCAGCCCGATGGAACAACGGTTTGGTGGGCGGTGTGGGATCAGGCGCAATCGCCAGAGTGCATGATTTGCAGATACTCAGCGGTAGTTGAAAAGCAAAAAATTCGCGCCAATCTTCCTCGACGTTATTTGCAAAAAATAAACCGAGATTATGTTGTTCGAATCTCGATATCTCCCACAGAGGCTTGACGCGCTGGTAACCAACCATACAAAGCATTACCCAGTAAAATGCGTTCTGCGCGACGCAGATCGTGGATGGTCAGTATTCGCTCCTGCACACGCAGATTATCATCGTTCAATGCCAGAGTGCGCGCCACACTTGGTAAAACGCCACAGCGTAATGGCGGCGTGTACCACGTACCGTCGAGTTTCACCAGAATACAGCTGCGCGCACCTTCGGCCACTTCGCCTTTTTCATTCACAAATACATAATCGAATAGCCCCTGCGCCTTGGCATGAATCAGTGCGTTGTTGTATAAGCGGCGCATGCTGGTTTTGTGTGCGCGTAATGGGTGTGTGCTGTTGATAGGCTTCGGATGCACGGCGAATACGGCGATGTGCACTGGCTCGAGCGCTTGTATCTGTGCGCTGAATTCTCCCGATGGAGTCAGCGCGAGGCGCAGGCGAAAGGTGTGTGCGGTATTGGTCTGCGATAGTTTGGTCGCTTGTTGCCGTGCGTGATGCAGACTGGCGAAGAAGGTATCCTCGTTCCAAACAAACCCCAGTGTTTGTGCGCTGTGCGCTATGCGTTTGTGGTGTTCGCGCAGATACGGCAGCGGTATGTCCCACTGGCGGCAATGGTCGCGCTCCAAACGCATGGTTTCGATCAGTTCAAATGGCGTGGCGTGGCGCGCGAGGAATTGACTTTTGAGCTCACACTCCGCCCATTCTGCAGCCGCATCGGAATCGTACGTGATGCCTGCGCCGACCGAGCATTGCAACGGCCAGCGCGCAATGCCATATGGTTCGACGATGGGCGTGGCGGTGGTTTCCAGCGTGCGGATGGCGACGTTCATGCGCACATCCAGTTGCGTGGGTTCTGTGGCGCTGCGTTGCACATAGCCGATTGCGCCGCAGTACGCACCGCGTGCGTAGGGTTCGATGCTCTGGATGATGCGGATGGTTTCGTGCTTGGGTGCACCGGTGATGGAACCGCATGGGAATAACGCATCAAATAGTTCGAGCAACGAGGGTTGTTCGCACAAATCGGCCTGCACGGTCGAGGTCATTTGTAAAATCGCGCCGTAGGGTTTGACTGTGAATTTTTTCGGTACGCTGACATGCTGTGTCTGCCTCAATCGTGCGACATCGTTGCGCAGTAGGTCGAGAATCATTAAGTTCTCAGCGCGGTTTTTCGGGTCGTTCGCCAGTTCGTTGGCGAGTTGTTCTGTTTCGCGTGGGTCGTTGCCCAGCGGCGCAGTACCTTTCATCGGACGGGCGCGCAGTTGCAATCCGTCTAACTCAAAAAATAATTCGGGTGAGAATGACAGCAGACTGTTTTCGGGTAGGAGTAGCAGTCCGGCATACGGCACATTGACAGCGCGCACCAGCTGCGCGAAGGTGGCAAATAGCGCGCAGTCATGCTGGGTGGTGCTGTCGGATTTCGGCGGTACGAACGTACGCAACTGCGACATGTAGGGGTAGGTCAAGTTGACCTGATAGGTTTGTCCGGCGGCAATGCGTTCGCGTATGTCAGCGATGTTGGCGTGAAATTGTGTTTGTGTGATTGAGGCACTCGGCGTGGACAGGTGAATGTCTGCGCCACTGCTTTGTTGGTCTAGCCAACGCAATGCCGATGCAGTGTCCAGCGAGGTTTGCTGGCGAAAAGCAACGGCTTGCAGCGCTGGTGTGCGCGGTAGTTCAGTGCTGGCTTGAGGTTTGTGTACCTGTGGCAAATGCGCGGCGCTGGAGAAGGCGCGATAGGCCTCAAATGATAGGCTGAGCACGATGTGTGCGCCGTTGTGTGCGGTGTGCTCGATTTCGTTCAACGCTTGATGTATCTGCTCTGGCGCTGCATCTGCGGCGCAGACCCAAACGCGCTCGGCCTGCTCATACAGGCGGCAACGGGCGTTTGACTCATCGGAGTCAAACAGCAAGGCGCTTAGATGGGACAGCGGGCGAGATGAGTTCATCGGTTGTTGATCGTGTGTCGTTGTTAAGTGGAATCATGCACGAAAAAAGCCACCTTGCAGTGGCTTTTTTGAGTCATGCTGTATCAGAACAAAGGTGGTTTACCATTTGAGCCGGTTGGAATATGGATGCCACTCCCTTCGGTTGCCGGGGTATCCTTCGATGTTGTTGGCTCCTCCACAGGCGTGCTGGTGTGATGTTCCGGTATGTCCAAGGTTTGGCTTGCACCGGCGACACCGACCAGCGCAGGAGCGATCACGGGCTGCTCGCTGTCTGCCGTGTTATCTGGTTCGGTCGCGGCCGGTGTGCTCGGCTCGTTATCCACGGATTCGGCGGCAGGTTGCTTCGGCGGGCGAGGCGCTTGGCCAGCCATAATGTCCTGAATTTGCTCGCGGTCAATGGTTTCCCACTCCATCAGCGCATTGGTCATCACTTCGACTTTGTCGCGGTTCTCTTCGAGTAGGCGTTTGGCCAAGGCGTATTGTTCGTCCAAAATACGGCGAATTTCCGCATCCACGCGCTGCTGTGTGTCTTCGGCAACGGCGCGGTTAAAACTCATTCCGCCAGGGCCATTTTCATTATCTACGTACACCATCGGTCCCATGGCATCGGTCATGCCGAAGCGAGCCACCATATCACGTGCCAACGCGGTGGCGCGCTCAAAGTCATTGGATGCACCGGTGCTGCGGGCATTGAGGAATACCTCCTCGGCCGCTCGTCCGCCGAACAGGATGGCGATTTCTTCGAGCAGGTTGTGTGCGTATTTGGAGTATTTATCGTATTCTGGTAACTGCCACGTCACACCCAGTGCCCAGCCGCGAGGCATGATGGTGACTTTATGCACTGGGTCGGCGTGTGGTAACAGTTCGGCCACAATCGCATGACCAGACTCGTGATACGCTGTAGCACGACGCTCTTCCTCACGCATAACGGTGGAGCGGCGCTCTGGACCCATGAATATTTTGTCTTTGGCGTCTTCAAAATCCTGCATTTCGACCAAACGTTTGTTACGACGTGCGGCGAACAGTGCCGCTTCGTTCACTAGATTGGCCAAGTCCGCACCGGAGAATCCTGGCGTACCGCGTGCGATTACGGCCATATCCACGTCTTTGGCCACAGGGACTTTGCGCATATGCACATTCAAAATTTGTTCACGGCCACGGATGTCCGGCAGACCGACGTATACTTGGCGGTCAAAGCGTCCCGGACGCAGCAAGGCTTTGTCCAATACGTCCACGCGGTTGGTCGCGGCGATCACGATGACGCCGGAGTTACCCTCAAAACCATCCATTTCAACCAGCATTTGGTTCAATGTTTGCTCGCGTTCATCGTTACCGCCGCCCGTGCCTGAGCCACGATGGCGGCCTACGGCATCAATCTCATCAACAAAGATGATGCACGGTGCGTGTTTTTTCGCTTGATCAAACATATCGCGTACACGTGACGCACCGACACCGACGAACATTTCGACAAAGTCCGAACCCGATACACTAAAAAACGGTACGCGCGCTTCGCCCGCAATTGCTTTGGCGAGCAAGGTTTTACCCGTGCCCGGAGGGCCGACCAGCAGCACGCCGTGCGGAATATTGCCGCCGAGTTTTTGGAATTTTTGCGGGTCTTTGAGGAAGTCAACGATTTCTTTGACTTCTTCTTTGGCTTCATCACAGCCGGCAACGTCGCTGAAATTGACTTTCTTCGCGCTGTCGTCTTGCAAACGTGCTTTGGATTTGCCCACCGACATCACACCGTTTTTGCCGCCATTCATCTGGCGCATCATGAAGAACCACAAACCAACCAGCAGCAGAATCGGCAACAGCGAAAACAACAGGTTTTGCCAGAAGCTGGCTCCTTCGATTTGACGACCGGTGACTTTGACGTTATTGTCGAGTAGTGTTCCCACCAGCGCATCATCGCTTGGCGCAACCAAGATGAATTTGGCGCCTTCGTTCGGTGTGACGGTCAGTTCATTGCCTTTGATTTCCACTTCTTTGACTTCGTGGGCTTTGACTTTGGTCATGAATTCACTGTAGCTCACCTCAGGCATTTTGCTTTTATTCGAATGTTCCACCTGACCAAAGGTGTACCACACCACCATTAAACCCAGTGCCCAAAATAACCAGCGCGTCCAAGCATTGTTTTTCAAATCTGTACTCCTTGGCGAACAGCCGATCGCCTATAAATCATTTTAAATGGTTGAGCGTACTCAATCCTTAATAACCAAGCATTGTAAGGCAAAAACGCACTGTAATTATGCAGAAAAAGACAAGTAGCGTTGAGTTTGGCCTTGTTTATTTTGGTATTTACTTTTTCAATCCACGTCCCAAAACATAGGTTTCTGCAGATTTATCACGCGAGGCTTTTGGCTTGCGGATAGTCACCTGTTTAAACATTGCTCGAAACTGCTTCACAATTGAATCAAACGCACCGCCGTGGAACGTCTTGATCAATAAAGCGCCGTTGGGCTGCAAATGATTTTGCGCGAAATCCAAGGCCAATTCCGAAATATGTTCAATCCGTGCGGCATCCACCGACGCGATACCCGATAAATTGGGGGCCATGTCCGATAAAACAAGGTCTACGCGACTCTCGCCGACCAAGTTTTGCAGCTGCTCCAGCACCTCATCCTCACGAAAATCACCCAGAATAAAATCTACCCCAGCAATCGGCTCCATCTCCAACAAATCCAGCGCAATGATGCGGCCATTCATCTGCCCCTGATGCGCCAGCTTTTCACGCGCTACCTGCGACCAACTTCCTGGTGTTGAACCCAAATCCACCACTACCATGCCGCTTTTGATTAAATGATACTCGTCATCAATTTCCTTGAGCTTATATGCAGCGCGTGCCCGATAACCATCCTTTTGCGCCATTTTGACATAAGGATCATTGATGTGGGCGTGTACCCAAGAAGGATTCGACTTATTTTTCTTCATAAAAACAAACAATTACGACAAGCTAATTATAAAAAACCGCCTAAATCGATCAATTTCGGCGATAATACGCATATTCACACGCGATGAGCGCTGCTCATCGTCTTTTTTTGTCGGTCGATGACGCCTAACAATGTAAACGCACACACCGATATCCTTATTTTGGATGGACTCATGAGCATTTTAACCTTAACTTCCACGCAACGTTCGGCTTTACGCGCGCAAGCGCACGAACTTTCCCCTGTAGTCATGATTGGTGACGCGGGTTTGACTGACGCCATTGTGGCTGAAACCGAGCGTGCGCTCGCTGCGCATCAACTCATCAAAGTGCGTGTATTTTCGGATGAAAAAGAAACACGCAGCGCATATGCGCAAACCCTGTGCGAAAAACTCAATGCGGCACTGGTGCAACACATTGGAAAACTATTGGTATTGTACCGTCCCGAGAGTCATGCGGCGAAAAAGCCCACTTTGGCACAAACCCTCGCAGGTGAAACAGGCACGAAAACCAAAGGTGCAGGTGTACGTCGCGTAACTATTGTCAAACAAGAAGCACCAAATCAGCGACCAAAAGCCAAACAAGTACTGGTCAAAGGCAATGAGCGAGTGACTCAAGGTGGCAAAATCAAACGCGCTAAAAAAACCACGGTCAGTGCAAAAAAACGCATGGGTTAAGCTAAAAAACAAACTCTAATAAAAACAAATAGTTATGGTTTTATCGTTTTTTCTTTTAAAAAAATTTAACAAAAAACACAAAAAAATTTAAAAAACACTTGACGTGTGCACGAAGGATTCTCTATAATTCAATTCTCTTGCAGCGCGGGAATAGCTCAGTTGGTAGAG
>CAYZVI010000063.1:0-8235 GCA_964481695.1 uncultured Hydromonas sp.
AAATGAGCGATCAAACTTCAACACAATCAATAAAATACTCTGTTTTGCCGTCAATCTTTTGCTGAATCAAACCATGCGCAGATTGCTCAAACCCTGGGAAGCGTTCATTGAAATCGCGAGTAAAGTTCAAGTAATCAATAACCTCTTGGGTAAAATGCTCGCCCGGAATCAATAATGGAATACCCGGAGGATACGGCGTGAAAAGTACGCCCGTGATATGCTGTGTGGTCAGATCGCGCACATTCACGCGCTTGACCTGACGATGCGCTACCCGCGCCCAAGCATCCGCAGGGGTCATTGCCGGAATGATCGGCGTGATGTACATGTCATGTACGGTTTTGGCGATGTTATACTCTTTGTATGTCTCATGAATAGCTTGGCACAAATCGCGGACACCTATATTTTCGTACTGCGGATATTGCTTACCAAATTCTGGAAAAATGCGCCAAATCGGTTTATTTTCATCATAAATGTCTTTAAATTGCTGCAACTCAATTAACAAGCTGCTCCAGCGCCCCTTGGTAATGCCAATATTGAAAATCACGAAGAACGAGTACAAGCCGACTTTATCAATGATGATGCCATAGTCCGCCAGATATTTGGTCAATACTGCTGCCGGAATGCCATTGTCATCGAAACTACCATCCATGTTCAAACCCGGCATCATGACGGTGGTTTTGATCGGATCGAGCATATTCATATCTGGCTCGATATCACCAAACCCATGCCAGTCATCGCCGCCTTTGATATGCCATTTTTCAGGTGCGCCTATGCCTTTTTTCGGCAGATATTCCGGCCCCCACACGCTGAACCACCAAGTTTGTAGCGCGGCGTATTCAGCCTCGGCCTTGCGCATCGCATGGCGAAAATCCATAGCCTCAATCAAGGACTCTTCGGTCAGCGCCGTGCCGCCCGGCTCGTCCATCATCGCTGCCGCCACATCGCATGAGGCAATGATGGAGTACTGCGGGCTGGTGGACGTATGCATTAAATACGCTTCGTTAAATCGGTAGCGATCCAGTGGACGGTTTTTCGCGTCCTGTACCAAAATCTGCGAGGCTTGCGATAGGCTGGCGAGCAGTTTATGCGTCGATTGCGTTGAGAACACCATGGATTCAGTGGTGCGGCCATATTCGCCATCAATAGCGTAGTAGTTTTTGTAGAATGGATGGAAATAGGCGTGTGGCTGCCATGCTTCATCAAAGTGCAGTGTGTCGATTTTGCCATCGAGCATGCCTTTGATGCGATGCGCGTTGTACATCACGCCATCATAGGTACACTGCGTGAGTGTGAAAATTTTCGGCTTGCGAGTTTTGTCCTCGATCAACGGATGCGCGTCAATTTTGCGTTGAATGGTCTCCATCAAGAACTCAGACTTTGGAATCGGCCCAATGATGCCGTGATAGTTGCGCGTCGGCGATAGAAATACCGGAATCGCGCCCGTCATGATGATCGAGTGCAGATTGGATTTATGGCAATTGCGATCCACCACGACGATATCGCCCGGTGCTACATTGGCGTGCCACACCACTTTATTCGAGGTGGATGTGCCGTTGGTCACAAAAAAGCAGTGGTCGGCTTTGAAAATACGCGCGGCATTTTGCTCAGAGTCAAACAAAGGTCCGGTGTGCGTCAGCGGCTGGCCTAACTCTTCGACCGAGTTACACACATCCGCACGCAGCATATTTTCACCATAAAATTGGTGGAACAATTGTCCCACTGGGCTTTTCAAATATGCCACGCCACCCGAGTGACCCGGTGTATGCCATGAATAGGAAGAGTTTTGCGCATAGTTGACCAATGCCTTGAAAAACGGCGTGAACAAGCCATCGACGTACAATTGCGCCTCCCGAATCACGCGTCGTGCCATGAACTCATTGGTATCCTCAAACATATTCATGAAGCCATGCATCTCGCGCAATACATCGGTCGGCAAGTCACGTGAGGTGTGCGTGCGCCCATAGAGGAAAATCGGAATATCTTGATTACGCGCACGAATGGATTGAACCATCGCACGCAAATCTTCTACTGTTTGCACTTTCGCTTCATCCAACTCAACCTCCCCATTTTCCGGCTCATCCACCGATACGATGAACGCCGATGCACGCGCCGATTGCTGCGCCAGCCCGAGAAAATCACGCGCCTGCGTCACCGCAACCACGCTCACGCCTTGCGCCTCCAAAGCATCGGCCAAAGCGCGCATCCCGGAACCCGAAATATTATCCACACGGAAATCTTGATCGACGACGATAATAGGGAAATCAAATTTCATAATCTATCCTTTGCATTGATTTCGTATGACATCAATGAGAGTGCGAGAGGGATTCTTAAAAAGAATCGGTAAATGTTTTTGAGGTGCACATTCTATCAGCAGGCCGCACGGATACAAGAACATTTTGGCATAAAACATTGTCGATTAAATGACTTGAAAAATACGCTTTAAAGCACATAAATACGCCAATAGTATTTAACTGATGATAAACTGCACGAAAAACATATAACAAGGAGACTTCGATGCACATCAGAGCATCACGACGCACACTTATGCTTTTGATCGGCGTGCTGATGAGCGCGTGCTCACCAGATAAACCCTCAACGCTCAAACCCTCTTTACAGCAAATACAACAACAGCGCGCCCTCGAAGCTCTGCGCCCGCAAGACGTCAAACTGGCGGCCAAATACAGTCGCTCCTGCCTCATGTGCCACACCAGCGCTGACGCCAAAGCGCCCTTCGTACACGATCATGCCGATTGGCAAAAGCGCATCGCTGAACGAGGCTTAGAAACGGTGCTGAGGCATGCCCAAACCGGATTCAATGCCATGCCTCCCAAAGGTCAATGTATGGATTGCACTGAAACCGAGTTAAACGCTCTGGCACGATTCATGATGGGATACAAGGAGGGTCAACCATGAGCGAAATGATAAATCCTGATCAGCATCGTCGTGCTTTTCTCAAAAACTCCGCTACGGCAGTAGGCGCTGTCGCTTTGGGCAGTGGCGCAGCATCGATACTCAGCGGCTGCGGCAATAGCGTTGCGCCCCAAACCACAGCAGGCGAGCAGGCACGACAGCAAGCCGGACTGGGACAACTCACTTGGAACAACTGGTCGGAGGGACAAAGCTGCCATCCGCAGGCGGTATTGACCCCCAGCACCGAGTCTGAACTGGCACAAATCATCCGCACCGCCCCCAATGTGCGCTTTGTCGGCTCAGGCCACTCATTTATGCCGCTGGTGTGCAGCGATCAAACCATCATTTCGCTTGATCCTCTCGCCGGTGTCATGGCGCATGATGCGCAAAAGCACACTGCCGTGGTACTCGGCGGAACCAAACTATCACAGCTGGCGCGCGATTTAGAAATTATTGGACAAGAAACCGTCAATCTACCCGATGTACTCTATCAAAGTCTGGCCGGCGCGATGAGCACCTCAACCCACGGCACCGGCAAAGATACCTGTGCCATGCACCACTACGCCACACAGATCAAACTGATGACGGCCAATGGCGAAATTTTGACCTGTATCGCCGAAAAAAATGCCGATATCTGAGCCGCAGCAAAAGTCTCGCTCGGCTCGCTCGGCGCCATCACCGAAGTGACTTTGCAAAACCACCCCGCACGCAAGTTGCACCGCAAAGTTTGGGTACAATCCCTCAAATCGGTATTGGCTAATGGCGCGAAGCTGTTTGAACAACTCGAGCATTTTGAACTGCTTTATTTACCGCACACCGGCTTTTGCATTCTGATCTCACACACGCCTTATGAAGGTGAAATTGAGCCGCGCTTGGTGTCCAAAGACGATGATGGCTTGAACGACCTGAAACAATTGCGCGACAAAGTCCCTGCCTTTTTACGCCCTCTGTTCGCACGATTCTTAATCAAAGACGGCGAGATCATAGAGCAGGCCAAAGACCAATCGTGGCGCGTACTGGCGCAACCGCGCCCGAGTAAATTCAACGAATCCGAATACCATATTCCGAAAGAACACGGTTTCGCCTGTTTTGAGCAAGTGTGCGCGACCATGGACAAACTGCCCAACACCTATTACCCCATCGAGTTTCGCCTGACCAAGGGTGATGATGCGTGGCTCTCACCCTTCTATCAACGGGATTGCCACTCAATCGCAGTACATGCCAGCCATGTGGAACCGTACGACTATCTGCTGAGCCGCATCGGTCCGATTTTTAAACAATTTGGCGGTCGGCCTCATTGGGGCAAACTCAATGATTTAGGATTTAAAGAGCTGGCTGAACTATACCCACGCTGGCAAGACTTTCTGCGTATTCGTGCGCAGCTCGATCCGCGCGGTAAATTTACCAACGACTACACGCGTCGAATATTCAATCTGGCTTAAAAGGAACTAGCTCATGTGGTCGCGACGAGAATTTTTAGGTGAAATGCTGGCAGCAGGTGTGGGGCTCGGTGCAGCATATGCACTCAAACCTCGCGCCGGACGTAACACGCACGATGCGTATTTCACACAGCTATCGCAAGCACTGCACGCCGCTTGCGTCGGCAGCCCAACCTTGATTTGGGATAAAGCACGCAGCGAACACAATCTACAAACCATCGCAACTCAGGTCGGGCAAAGCAAACATTTGCGCATCGTCACCAAATCTTTACCATGCCTTAATCTGCTCCAGCACACCGCAAACACCTGGAATACACAAAGACAAATGTTGTTTAACTACCCGATGCTGCTCACGCTGGCACAATCCATGCCGCAAGCGGATTTGCTACTCGGCAAACCACTGAGCGCCATTGAACTACCTCATTTTTTCAATCGCTTGCAGCAAATTCGCGCTACTGAATTCGATTCTGCACGCCAGATTCAATGGCTGGTGGACACGCCCGAAACACCCTACAGGCGTACTTGGAATTTGCCCGCGCTCAAAAACAAAACCTTCGGCTGAATATTGAAATTGATGTGGGTCTGCACCGAGGTGGCGTGGCCGATACCGCAACGCTCAATAACATGCTGGACATGATCTCGAATGAACCGATGGCGCAGTTCTCCGGCTTAATGGGATATGAGCCGCATATTGTTAAAGTACCCAACATCCTGCACAACCGAGCTCAAGCAGAGTCCCAAGCCAAAGCCCTTTACCGTGTGTTTCGTGAATTCGCTCTGCGTCATCCAGCCAGCCGACTTGCGCCGGAACAATTGACCCTTAATACCGCCGGCTCACCAGCCTATCGTTTGCACATCGACAATCCCGATGTGAATGAGTTATCCATCGGTTCTGCCGTAGTGAAACCGTCGGATTTTGATAGCGAATTATTGGCCGATTTGCAGCCAGCGCTGTTCATCGCTGCACCCATATTAAAAGTGGGCGCGTTCTCACTGCCTTACGGTGCGCAGGCGGTTTCACAGTTGACACGCTGGTGGGACGTCAATCAGGCAAAAAGCGTGATTATTCACGGCGGTGAATGGCGTGCTCAAGTGGCTTCCCCCGAAGGCATACGCGCCAGCGAGTTGTACGGTACATCAACCAATCAAAAGGTCATGACCGCAGCAGCCGATTTTGCTTACCGCGCGGGTGATTATGTTTTTTTCCGACCGATGCAAAGCGAAATGTTGATGTTGCAGTTTGGCGCTTTGAGCATCTACGAGCAAGGACGCATCAGCGATCAATGGCCAACATTTGCAGCCTCTGCTTAAACGTCATGATTATTTAATCTTACTCTTCATCCAAATGCGTCGCGGCATTGATGCGATGTAAGATTTTTTTCTGCAAATACCAGATCAAAGCCGCCACCGGCAGCACCAGCAGCCCCATCACCGTGTATTTGTCGTCGCCATGCAGGAAGATGGCCAAGAAATAACCAATCACACCAATGGCGTAGTAGGTCAGCGCGACGATGGAAATTCCCTCGACGGTTTTCTGCATTTTGAGCTGCATTTTGGCGCTGTGGTTCATGCCTGCGAGCATTTCGCTATTTTGTAGCTGCATGTGTACGTTGATTTCCGTGCGCAGCAGTTCGGCAATGCGATCAACGCGCTGTGAGATGTCTTCCAATCGATTGCGCAGCGCGCCAAAGGTGCGAATCGCCGGGCCCAAGCGACGTTCAACAAAGGTCTGCAAGCGTTGCAGCCCGCCGAGTTTTTCCTCATTGAGTTTTTCGTAGGAAAATTTGACCAATTCGTAATACGCCTGACTGGCAGAAAAACGTGAAGAGAGCTGATTGCGGTGACTTTCAACCTGTTGCGCAATCTCCAGCAGATTATTGAGCAAAGCATGTTGCTTTTGTGGCGAATCAGACTGAGCAATCTCGTCAATGATTCGCACCAATTGCGCATCTGCCTTAGAAAGGCTTTTACTCACGGCACGCGCATCATTGAATGGTATCAATGCGGTGATACGGTAGTTTTCCAATTCCAGCAGTCGCGTGATCACGCGGCCTGCGTCCGACGGATTGAGCGCATGGCTGATCACCAAAAAGCGTGAATAGCCCTGCGCATCAAGTTTGAAATCTGAGTAAGCCTCCGCTCGACGCCCCATGATCCAAGAGCCATAGATCGCCGCCGCACCATTGATGTCACTGAATTGCGCACCCACATAATCATTCTGATTTTTAGTCGTTGACTCATTCGAAAGATCGGCAGGCTTGAGCATCAAATGTACACGCGTTTTGACCAATAAATTTGGCTCCAGCTGCTGCATCACCGATTCATCAATAATGGTCAAAGGATTTTCGCCAAACAATTCGGCTTCAGGCGAAATCGACTGCGCAATGGTCAATGTATCAAATTCAGTATGTTGCTCAAAGCGAATATGGTAGTTTTGGCAAGTGTATTCAAAAAAAGTACTCTGTTTGTCACCCGCACTCACACCCTGACGGGTAGCCAAGTTTTGTGCCACTTTGAGCAAAGCATCAGAGCGTTGATCACCCTTCCAGTACAGAATATGCCCCACCGCACAGGGTACTGGCAGACTTAGATAAGGCCGTGCATGGGTTTCTTGATACAGTTGGCTGCGGCTGATGGTGCTCATATTGCGTTGTGTCCAAAAATCTTATTGTAAAAATGGGTTAGTTAACCGTTCCTCTCCTAGTGTCGACATCGGTCCATGACCAGAAATGAACTGTACATCGTCGCCCAGAGGCAACAGTTGCGTGTTGATTGCGTTGATCAAATCCGCATGATTGCCTTGAGGAAAATCCGTACGACCGATTGAACCTTTAAACAAAACATCGCCAACCCACGCCACGCGCATGTCTGCGTGATAAAACACCACATGTCCCGGCGTATGTCCCGGACAGTGCAGCACCTGTAAACGCTGCGTGCCGACCTGAACCGTGTCACCATCTTTCAAATAGCGCGTCGGCGTGAATGCGGTCGCCTCACCAAAACCATAGGCCTGTGCACGCGCGGGCAAATCATCCAGCCAAAATTGATCCGCCGAATGCGGCCCCACGATCGGTACGGCTTTTCCTATCGCCGATTGCAGCGTCGCCACCAATGCGGGCGCACCAGCCGCATGATCCAAATGACCGTGCGTGAGCAAAATTTGCTCGACATTCGCATTCATTTGGCGCACCGCGTGCATAATGCGCTCAATGTCTCCACCCGGATCCACCACAGCAGCCGAATGGGTCTGAGTGCACATAATGATTGAGCAATTCTGCGCAAATGGAGTCACCGGAACGACGTGAATTTTTAACATAGCCTGTGTATCGTATCTATTCATTTTAAATCGGACATTCCATCAAAAACTTTTATGCTTTAAGGAATAATTGATAAACAGGATTATCGGTTTCGTCCCAGCAACGATACCCGAGCGTCGTGACAATTTTCTTAAATTGTCCACGCTCACTTGGCGGTACTTGAATTCCAACCAAAACACGACCAAAGTCTCCTCCTTGATTTCGATATTGAAATAAGGAAATATTCCAGTGTGGTGAAACTCGCGTTAAAAAGTGCATCAACACGCCCGGGCGCTCAGGAAACTCAAAGCGGTAAATCAACTCATTTTCAACACCCGCTGATGCACCACCAATCATATTGCGCACGTGCTGTTTGGCCAGTTCATTGTGCGTAAGATCAATTGTATCAAATTCATTTTTGCTAAATTTTTCAGCAAGTTTGACTGATTCTTTCGCATTTTGAATGGCAATACCAACCAAGATATGTGCTGCTTTATTATCACTCATTCGGTAATTAAACTCTGTTACAACTCGCTCCTGACCAACCAACTCACATAAGCGCAAGAAAGAACCACGCTCTTCAGGAATTG
>CAYZVI010000064.1:0-8053 GCA_964481695.1 uncultured Hydromonas sp.
ACCAATCCGGCCATTTCCGCCTCGGTATCGGGCGTGAGCACAACGAACGGATACTCAACGCGCCAGTCTGTCGCATCGGTCACGTGCGAGACCCGCGACAGACCATCAAACTTGATGTTGCCTTTAGCGGTGTGTTTGCCAAATTTGCTGCGCACCTGCGCGCGCAATTTTGCCATTTCATCAAATTGCTGGGCAAAGTGAGCAACCGCTACCTTGGTTTTTAGCATCAAGGCCTGAACTTTCTCTGCGCGCTGATTGCTCTCAATATCGGTGTTGACACTTAGATCATCGACCCGGCGTTTTTCAATTTCATGCAATCTATGATTGAGTGCCTCAATCAACGCTTTACGTCGTTTCGGATTGTCCAGTAAGTCATCCTGCAAATACGGATTGCGGTTAACCACCCAAATGTCACCCAAGATTTCATACAGCATGCGCGCAGAACGCCCTGTACGACGCTCTGAACGCAGCTCTGACAACCACTGCCATGCCTCTTCACCCAGCAAACGAATGATAATTTCGCGATCAGAAAAGGAGGTGTAGTTATACGGAATCTCACGCAGTCGCACATTAGGCGATGTCACTGGCACAGCCGCCTGCTCCTGCGGAATATTATTCAAATCAAAAGGTGCATTCATAAAAAGACAAAATCCTTACGCGTTCACAAGCTTTTGCTTCAGGCATATTTGCCCAGACATAGCTCTTCGAACTGGCTACTCATGATGAGTAAAATCATAGGTGGGTATTTTACCCTATTTCTGCGGGTTCACCTTAACGGCCTGAATCTCACCCGACCTTTCTATCACGGAGTGTGGTATTTTGAATCGAATTAATTCAAGCCAATTCCAAACAATTGCAGCATATGACTCATACCAATTTTATTATCATGTTTATGCGATATTTCTGTAAAGAATGATATAATTTTTTTGCCTGAGCATTCATTGGCTTCATTGGATACGCGATAGATGCATTCGGGCAATTGTGATGCAACACTATCATTGACTATTCTCTACGAGGAGATCCCATGCGTACCTCAACATCATTTCGCTTGCTGACCATGAGTCTGGCGATCGTCGGCCTGTCTGCACTCACCGGCTGCGGTGACAAACCCGCACCGACACCAACCGCAGCGGCACCTGCTGCAGCACCGGTTCCTGCAGCTCCTGCAACCACACCCGCTCCAGCACCTGCGCCTGCAGCGCCTGCCGCAGCGCCAACAGCAGCTAAAGCAGACCCACATGCCTTGATGACCAGCAAAGGCTGCGTCGCCTGCCATAAAGTTGACGCAAAACTGGTCGGCCCATCTTATCAAGAAGTCGCGAAAAAATATGCCGGTCAAAAAGATGCCAAAGCCTATCTGACCAAGAAAATTTTGGAAGGCGGTTCCGGTGTTTGGGGGCCTGTCGCAATGACACCGAACAAAGGCCGCATCAGCGATGAAGAAGTTGGCGTGATGGTTGACTGGATTTTGGCCGGTGCCAAATAACCCATCTGATTCAAGCTGAATAAGCATCATCAAAAACGCGGTCTACGTGCCGCGTTTTTACAACAATCCGCCATATATTAGTGCAGCTACTGAAGCTCTTCGCGCATGGATTTGCGCAAGATGGCTTCCTCAAATCGCTGACGTTGCGTTTCGTTCTCTATCGTCAACTGAGGGACTGCTTGTGGCTTGCCATCACGCATGGCCACCATGGTGAAATAGCAGCTATTGGTATGACGCACGCTGCGATTTTGAATATCTTCAGCCACTACCTTAATGCCTACTTCCATTGAAGTGCGGCCAACATAGTTCACCGAAGCTAAGAAAGTAACCAATTCACCCACACGGATCGGCTCTTTGAAAAGAACCTGATCAACGGATAACGTCACCACGTAGCAACCCGCATAGCGGCTGGCGCACGAGTACGCCACTTGATCGAGTAATTTGAGAATATCACCACCGTGAACATTCCCTGAAAAGTTAGCCATATCCGGTGTCATCAGCACCGACATATGTAATTCCCGAGCATTAAATTCGGTTGGTGAAGGTTGAACGTGTATGTAATTCATGGCTTTTGCTCAGGATATTGGCTGTTCAACTGATCAATCATGTCCAACAATGTTTGCTTGATTTGCGTCTGCGTACCGCCCATGAGCACCGCATCGTCCATCGCATCTTGTGCCAAATCACGCAACTCGGTTAGGTTTTCATTGAGCACTTTAATTTTTTCAACGCAGGCCAACACCGAACCATCGGGTTTGAGCCAAACGGGAGGAACAAACGCTTCTTCAGACATGAGTTTTCAGAAAAACAGTGAATTAATAATAGCTATTGGCATCGTTGCGACTACGCTTAATATTCTGCAACTCTTCCAAACGCTTAGGTGGATAGCTCTCCCAGCGTGTACACGCCGGACATTGCCAATAATAATGCGCCGCCTCAAATCCGCACTGCGTGCAGCGATAGCGCGACAGCTGTTTGACATATTTTTGAATCAAGCCTCGGGTCAGCGCCTCTTCGGAATTCACCGACGCACCTTCGGCTGTCTCCGGCTGATCTTTTTTTTCCGCTTCAATACGCGCATTCAATAACTTATTCAACGCATTTAACGACGGATGGCGCAGAAACAGCTCATTAAGCTGCGGTAATGTCTGCTCAGGATCACCGTATTGGTTCTGCGCATTTAACCACGCATCCAATACATCAATCGAACCACTTTGCAATACTTTGTGATGCAAGTCATCCAAACCCTGTTGCGCACGATCACGGGCAACATACGATTTCATCATATCATTAACCAGCAAAGGCACGGAGTCCGGCTGTTCGCTCGCTAAATCTTGCCAAATTTGCAAAGCCTCTGAGTGCCGATCCTGCTGCGCATACCATTGGCCTTTGAGCAACAAAGCACGAACCGATTTTGGATTTTGACTCAGAGCCGCATCAATCTCACGCTGTGCCTGCTGCCAATCTTTGGCGCGCAAAGCCGATAAAGCCAACTCACAATGAAAATGCGTCAATGCGGTATTCTGCTGCCCCGCACTTTCGGGAGCTTCATTGATTGCCTGTGCCATCGCTATGGCCTGATGCCATTCCTGCTGAGATTGATAAATATGAAGTAACTGCACACGCGCCTCACGCTCGCGCTCCGTCCCCATCAAACTCTGAAAGCACTGCTCGGCGCGATCAAATAAACCACCACTCAAAAATGCCATACCCAATTTATACGTGGCACTTTGACGCGGCGCTGGCGATAAATCCGGCCGATCAATCAGGCTTTGATATACACGAATGCTGCGCTCTACTTCTCCGCGCTGCCCAAATAAATGCCCCAACGCGAAATACAAATCCACCGTGCCGGTATCCACACGCGCGACATCAATCAACGCATCAATCGCCTTATCCGGCTCTTGATCGAGCAGATGATTCAAGCCTTTGAAATACGACTTGGGCAGTTTTTTACTCTCTTGCAAGCGTTTTTTACTGTCCCATTGCGCAGCAAACCAACCGAGCGCAAAGAACAACGGCAACACCAGCAACCATTCAACTTCAAATTCCATATTTAATCTGTTTACTTATCCCTAAAGAATGATTCGTCACACAACCAACCGAAACAACCACTTTATTTAAGCAGTATTCTCGCAGTTTAATTGCAGCACACCTATGAATTAGGCACCTACTTATTGCCATCACATGGTGAATGGCGGTAATTCGGTATTCACGGGCTGCATCGCTGCCGATGATGGCTGCTCACTGGGCGCATATTTGGATAATAATTGCTGCTGATCCGCAATCACACTGCGGTTTTGATCATTTTCCTTACGCAAGCGGCGTGCTTCCCATTTCACACTGAAATATTTAGGCAATAAGGATAGAACCCCCAACAACAGACCGAGCACAAAAAATGCAAACAACAAAACGATCAACGGCAAATCCACCTGCAAACCCTGCATCACCGAGAATGTGGTTGTCTGATTATTCAACAGCGCCAACCAAACCAGTACCAATAAAACCAAAATTCGCAAAATCCATGCAATTATTTTCATCACTATCTCCTCGCTGAGCGCGATTCATCTATTTGACTCATATTCGACTGTGTTGATAAAAACCATACACCGTTTCAAGAACAATCATTCGTTCCAGCATTGTAAGCGATTTGACCTGCACCTTGCCAAAAAACAAGGCAAACACGTGAATAAAAAAGCGAACCGAAAGGTTCGCCTTAAACAACTTTGACATCTATGAGTATGAACAATACACAGGTTGTGTCTCATACCGCGCTCATCAAGAATCAGCTGTATCCACTCGTTCACGCATATCTTTGCCCGCTTTAAAATGGGGCACCTTTTTCGACGGTACACTTACCTGATCACCGGTTTTGGGGTTGCGCCCAATGCGTTCAGGGCGTTCATTCACCGTAAAACTACCAAAACCGCGAATCTCGACGCGCTGCCCCATGGTGAGCGTGTGAGCGATTGCTGTCAGGATTGTACCTGCAGCCATCTCTGCGTCACGCGCAACAAGCTGCGGAAAGCGTGCGGCAAGGTTATTGATTAATTCAGATTTAGTCATTATGCTTGCTGATTGTGATGCCATTAATCGCAAAACTGCTGTGGCGAAGTCTTTTTGTCAATAGGAATAAAACATCACTGGCGCGCAGTACACCAAGCACCAGCGATGCTATGCCTTATATTATTGTTGTTCCAATTTGGCTTTGAGCAATGCGCCCAAGTTGGTGGTGCCAGAAGCGGCTGCACCCGATTCCTCAGCCATGTGTTTCATTGCGGCTTGAGTTTCAGCTTGGTCTTTTGCCTTGATTGACAATTGGATAGAGCGGTTTTTACGATCAACAGAGACGATCACTGCGTCAACAGCGTCGCCTTCTTTGAAGTGAGTGCCGGCATCTTCAACGCGATCGTTGGAGATTTCAGAAGCACGCAGGTAGCCTTCTACGTCATCAGCCAATGCAACCACTACGCCTTTGGCTTCTACTGATTTTACAGTACCTTTAACCAATGCACCTTTGTCATGCAAACCCACGTAGTTCATGAATGGATCGCCTTCGAGCTGTTTGATACCCAAAGAGATGCGTTCTTTTTCTACGTCAATTGACAGGATAACGGCTTCAACTTCCTGACCTTTTTTGTAGTTGCGCAATGCAGCTTCTGGGGCTTCGTTCCATGACAGGTCAGACATGTGTACCAGACCGTCGATGCCGCCTTCCATACCTACGAATACACCAAAGTCAGTGATTGAGCGGATTGCACCTTTAACTTTGTCGCCTTTTTTGAAGTTGGCTTCAAATTCATCCCATGGATTGGCTTTACATTGTTTCATACCCAAAGAGATACGACGTTTAGATTCGTCGATTTCGAGAATCATCACTTCAACCTCGTCACCCAAAGTTACGAGTTTCTTAGGATCAACGTTTTTGTTCGTCCAATCCATTTCAGAAACGTGCACCAGACCTTCGATACCTTGTTCGATTTCAACGAACGCGCCGTAGTCAGTGATGTTGGTGACTTTACCGAACAAACGGGTGTTTTGTGGATAGCGATTGCCCAAACCAGACCAAGGATCGTCGCCCAATTGTTTGATACCCAATGATACGCGGTGTTTGTCTTGATCGAACTTCAGGATCTTCGCTTCGACTTCTTGACCCACGGTCAATACTTCCGATGGGTGGCGAACACGACGCCATGCCAAGTCGGTGATGTGCAACAGACCATCGATGCCGCCCAAATCAACGAATGCACCGTAGTCAGTGATGTTCTTAACGATACCTTTAACGATTTCGCCTTCTTTCAAGGTTTCAGCCAATTTAGCGCGTTCTTCGCCCATGGTTTCTTCGAGAACCGCACGACGGCTCAATACCACGTTATTGCGTTTGCGATCCAATTTGATAACCTTGAACTCCATGGTTTTGCCTTCGTATGGGCTCATGTCTTTGATTGGACGCAAGTCCAACAAAGAACCCGGCAAGAACGCACGAATGCTGTTCGCCATAACGGTCAAACCACCTTTCACTTTACCAGTCACAGTACCAGTAACCAATTCGCCTGATTCCAAGGCTTTTTCCAAGTCCAACCAAGCAGACAAACGTTTTGCACGGTCACGCGACAACACGGTGTCACCAAAACCGTTTTCCAACGAGTCAATTGCTACACTCACGAAAGCGCCTACTTCGGCTTCGAGTACGCCCTGATCGTTCAAAAATTCTTCTACCGGAATAAAGGCTTCCGATTTCAAACCGGCGTTTACCACCACAAAATTGTGGTCCACACGCACGATTTCAGCGGTGATTACTTCACCCGCACGCATATCTTGGCGCGCAATCGATTCTTCAAATAAAGCTGCAAAGCTTTCCATGTTAGCAACTGAGGTCATTGATTCATTCACTTAAAGTTACGCAATATTCCTGAGCGCCGGACGACATGTCCGACTACAACCCAACAATACTGGAGTTAAAAACCGAACGCTTTAGGCCATCAATCTACTTGACCAATTACCCGCCACGTTCACGACAGCATTTCTCCACGCGATAAAAATCGCGCGTTGAAATCATTCTATTTGCGATACATGCTCACCCATGAGCGACGCTTTGAGCGACAACTCATAGCGTTCAATTACGCTCTGAATTGCCTGCTCCAACGTCAAATCAGAGGTATCGAGCACATAAGCATCAGCCACAGGTTTGAGCGGCGCGAAGGCTCGCGCCATATCACGCGCATCGCGTGCATTCAAATCTGCCACCAAGTCTTCCATGTTAGCAGAAAAACCCTTGTCAATCAATTGTTTATATCTTCTTTGCGCTCGAATCTGTGCATCCGCGGTCAAAAAGATTTTCACAGACGCACCGGGAAACACCACGCTCGCCATATCGCGCCCGTCCGCCACCAAACCCGGCGCTTGTGCAAAATCCCGCTGGCGCTGCAACAGCGCAGCACGCAAAGCGCCCACCGTCGCGATTTTCGAGGCCATATTGCCCGCCTGCTCCTGCCGAATCGCTTGGCCCACATCCTCCCCGAATAACAGGATGGTTTCGCCCAAAAAGCGCGCATCCAAGGCACTCGCCCAGTCGGCCAACTGTTGCTCACGCGCGACATCCAGCTCAGTATCTGTAGTCCATCCGGCGCGCAAGGCCATCAACGCGACCAAACGGTATAACGCGCCGCTGTCCAGATAGTGAAAGCCCAGAAGTTGCGCCACAGCCTGTGCGACCGCGCCTTTACCCGAAGCGGTCGGGCCATCAATCGCAATTACGGGAGTTGTTACCACGGAATTGGCGTTTGCGACCGAAGTGTTCGTACCCATCTTAGTTCCTTTTGAATTATGAGTCCAAGCTCAGTTGATTCATGCCTACCGCAGCCCAAGTGGCGTCAAAACCTTCTGTAGGCGTGCGCTTAAAACCGCTGCGTACATAGCCGTGCCAACGCCCGACAATCCAATTCATCCAAAAATCGCTATACGTACCGATCTCCACCGGCGGCATCCAGCCGGTTTCCATCGCGATATTGCGCAGCAGTTGCTTGAGTGAAGCTTGTAAACGCTCGATCAATTGAGTCACGCGCTGTTGCAGTCTTTCATGCTCATTTTGCAACACATCGCCGATCAACACCGGCACCATGCCGGGGTTTTTCTGCGCGAATACCAACATAATATGAATGGATTTTTGCAACTTAACGACGGCGGACACATCGCTTAACGCGATTTGATTGAGCAAACCGAGTAAGCTGGTTTCGATGAATTCAATCAGACCTTCAAACATTTGCGCCTTGCTGGCGAAATGGCGATACAGCGCCGCTTCAGAAATATCCAAACGCTTAGCCAAACCCGCCGTGGTGATTTTCTCAGCATTCGGCTGCTCAAGCATATGCGCCAAAGCCTGAAGAATTTGAATGCGGCGCTCACCGCGTTTGCTTTTGGGTCCGCTGTTTTTTTTGACGGTTTGTACAGAATCATGATCTGTCGAAGAGGTTTTATTGTCTGCGTTTTCGATCAACGCATGGTCTGCTGCCGGCGTATTTTCGCTCATGGAGGAAGTTGGATTCATTGTTATCGTTCCAAAAATAA
>CAYZVI010000065.1:0-7805 GCA_964481695.1 uncultured Hydromonas sp.
CCAGATGACGCGCCACATTGAACTCATCCGAAATGCCATTGCCGCCGAGCATATCTCGTGCCATACGCGCCACGTCCAAAGCCTTACCGCATGAATTGCGCTTCATCATCGAGGTAATTTCAACCGCAGCCGTCCCTTCCTCTTTCATTCGCCCCAAACGCAAGCAACCTTGCAAACCAAGCGTAATTTCCGTCTGCATATCGGCCAATTTCTTTTGAATCAATTGGTTAGCAGCCAACGGACGGCCAAACTGCTGACGATCGAGTACATATTGACGCGCAGTGTGCCAGCAATTGGTCGCAGCGCCGAGCGCCCCCCAAGCAATACCGTAGCGCGCCGAATTCAGACAGGTAAACGGCCCGCGCAAACCACGCATATCTGGGAACGCATTTTCCGCTGGCACAAACACCTCATCCATCACGATTTCACCGGTGATCGAAGCGCGCAAGCCGACTTTGCCGTGAATCGCCGGCGCTGACAGGCCTTTCATGCCTTTTTCGAGCACAAAGCCGCGAATCTCTCCCGCATCATCTTTTGCCCAGACCACAAACACATCGGCGATCGGCGAGTTGGTAATCCACATTTTATTACCGGTCAAAAGGAAACCACCCTCTACAGACCGTGCGCGACTGAGCATACCCGCAGGGTCAGAGCCGTGGTTCGGCTCAGTCAAACCAAAGCAGCCGATCCACTCGCCCGCCGCGAGTTTAGGTAGGTATTTTTGCTTTTGCGCTTCGGTACCAAAGGTCGCAATCGGCAACATCACCAAGGAGCTTTGCACGCTCATCATCGAGCGATAACCTGAATCCACCTGCTCCACCGCGTAGGCAATCAGACCATAGCATACGTCGTTCAAGCCCGAGCCACCATACTGCGGATCAATGGTCGCACCGAGCAGTCCCAACTCACCCATTTCCTTAAAGATCATCGGATCGGTTTGCTCTTTGCGAAACGCCTCGCGCACACGCGGCACGAGCTTGTCCTGAGCATATGCCGTTGCGGTATCAAGCACCATGCGCTCTTCTTCGGACAATTGCGCACGCAATAACAATGGATCATCCCAGACGAATTGGGCTTTTTGGGTCGTAGTCATATCACCTTTTTATGCCAGCCGCGAAAATTAAAAAAACACAACAACATCATTGAACAAAGAGCCCGCAAAAGCAAGCGCCACTTAATCCAGCAAACGGCCAGCCATTCGCAATAGCGGCATCAATTGATGGTATCAATCATTGAAATAGCTGCACATACTGCAGCAGTAATTTTTCCACCCACGAACGAATATTCAACGGATGATCAGCCACACGCTTTTCGGTTGCCAATTGGCCGGCAAAATCATGCAGTTTTAAGACAAAACCATGATTGCGTGTTTGGGTTAATTGCGCCAATGCCTTTTGCTGCTGTGGATAGTAACGTGCTGTTCCACCATTTTGCGTCGCCAGCCCCAAGTCATACACCCAGCGTTGCAACCAAGTAATCAACACCGCCATGTCCACAGTACGCTGCTCTTCCCCAGCCAAACGCGCTTTGTTCGCATCGGTAATGTGTTTTTCAAATGCCGCTGCCGTGCCCACCACATCCAGCTTTGCCCCTTTGGCCAACGTCTGTATCCACTGATTTTGAATGGCGAAATAATCCGTATCGATCAACTCAGCCACACGCATCACCGCGCCATTTTCCTGCTGTAAATAATTCGCCCAATTCGGATTGGGTTTAATGGTATTCAAATACGCCAGCGCCTCGTCCACCGTCGGCGCAGATACGTTGATGAGTTGACAACGACTGACGATGGTCGGCAGCAACTGCCGCACATCATACGCCAGCAAAATAAACACCGTATTGGCTGGAGGCTCCTCCAGCGTTTTGAGTAATGCATTGGCCGCGTTGCGATTTAATTTATGCGCCGGATACAGCACGACCACACGTTGGCCGCCGCGATGACTGGTTTGGTTCACCATATTATCCAGCGCACGCACATCGTCAATGGTGATTTCCTTGGAGGGCTTTTCAGGGCGCAGCTCTTCCACCGGATGCGCCGTATTCATGATGCTCGGTCGCAGCACGCGTAAATCGGGATGACTGAATGCGGCCATCAATGAACAACCAGCGCACTCGCCGCAGGCGTGGTGCTCTGCTGTTGGCGTGTCGCATAACAAGCTCGCCGCCATCGCCTGCACCAATTGCTCGCCCCCCGTATCCTCTGGTGCGATCAGCAAATACGCATGTGCTGCACGCTTCGAGGCGTGACGCTCAAACCAATTGAAAAAAACTGTTTGATGCCAACTCAAAGGAATCGATATCTGATGTGTCATAAATTTAAAATACTCAATCAATCGTTTTGGACAACCATACAAAGTACGCAGCAACCACCAGCGTCACCACCGCAGTGAATATAAAAGCAGTAGTCGGACCCAAATAAAACCAAATCAAGCCCGCCAAAGAGCTCGCCAACATGGTCGCAATACTCTGAAATGCCGCAAATGTGCCTAAGGCGGTCCCCATATCCTTTTGCTGCACCATATTGGACAACCACGCTTTAGAAATACCTTCGGTCGCTGCCGCATACAGCCCATACACAAAAAATAAAGCAAGGAACCCATACCAAGAGCTATTTACCGCCATACCCGCATAAACCAAGGCAAACAAACATAACCCAGCAATCAATACCCTTTTCAAACCCAAGCGATCAGCCAATATCCCCGCTGGTAAAGCAAATAAGGCATAAACCAGATTATAAAAAATATACACGCCAATCACCGCGGTATCGGACAAGCCTGCTTGCTTGACCTTTAGCAATAAAAACACATCCGAACTATTGAACAGAGTAAATAATAGCAATCCAGCCACGACCTGCCGATAGGCTTTAGGCGCCTCTCGCCAGTAATGCAAAAATGCCAGAATTGGTGTTTTTTGTTCCTCTATCTGTCGCGAATGCGGTACAGGTATCAAGCGCTCTTTTAACAAAAATGATGCCAGCAAAGCCATTAAGCCGGGAATAAACGCGATCAAAAATAAATTTTTGTATTGACCCGGATAAAAATACAGATACAGCAACGCCAAAGATGGCCCCATCACCGCACCCAAGGTATCCATCGCGCGATGAAAGCCAAATACTGTTCCCTTATTATGCACATTGGCTTCATCCGACAAAATCGCATCGCGTGCGCCGGTACGAACCCCTTTACCAAAACGATCAATGGTTCGTGCCAAAAATATCCACAACGGATAGACAAACATCGCCATCATAGGCTTGGAAATCGCGCTCAACGCATATCCCACTTGAACAAAAGGCACGCGTTTACCCAAAAGATCTGAGCGCTTACCAAAATACCCCTTGCTCAAACCCGCAACAGCCTCAGCAACCCCCTCTAAAACACCAATTAACACGATCGAAAAGCCAATCGACTGCAAATAAATCGGCATGACCGGATACAGCATTTCACTGGCCACGTCCGTAAAAAAACTGACGAGGGACAAAATCCAGACGGTTTTGGAAATAAGCTTAAAAGACATGATGACTCTATCAATAAAGTTGGTTTGAATCAGTCATCCATTCAATTCGATCTGCAAATGAAGCTGCGGCCGCGCTAAAATCACCGAGCGAATTTGAGCTTTCACCTCATCCAAAGAACGTGTGCTGTCAATCACCGCCATGCGCTCTGGCGACTGCGCCGCACGCTGCAAATACGCGTCGCGTGTGCGGGTGAAAAAGTCAAACGACTCTTGCTCAAACTTATCCAAAGCTTCCTGCGTCTGTACCGCGCGCTGCGCGATACGCGCCCGTGCGATCTCCAGCGGCACATCAAACAGCAGCGTGAAATCCGGCTGCAAATCGCCCTGCACCCACTGTTCGAGCTGCGCGATTTTGTCCCAACTCACCCCGCGCCCACCGCCTTGATAAGCGAACGTCGCATCGGTGAATCGATCAGAAATCACCACCTCACCCCGCGACAATGCAGGCACAATCACCTGCGCAATGTGCTCTCGTCGCGCGGCGAACATCAGCAGGGTTTCGGTTTCCAAATCCATCTTCTCGTGCAGCAGTAATTCGCGCAAACGCTCGCCCAGTGGCGTACCGCCCGGCTCACGCGTCAGCACCGTGGTGTGCTGCGCATCAATTTGCTCGGCCAGCCACGCCATCGCGGTCGATTTGCCTGCGCCATCGACGCCCTCGACAGTAATGAATAAACCTTTTTTCACAGCATCACTCATGATTATTGTTTCAAAATATATTTGCGCACCGCCGCATTGTGATCGGCTAAATTATTGGTAAATTCACTGCTGCCATCACCTCTGCCGACGAAAAACAGCACATCGCTGTCCGCCGGCATAAAGGCCGCGCTGATCGAGGCTTGGCTCGCGGTAGCAATCGGCGTTGGCGGCAAACCACGGCGGGTGTAGGTGTTGTACGGCGTATCGGTGCGCATCATAGCGGTGGTCAAGTCACCTTTAAACGCTTCGCCCACGCCATAGATCACCGTCGGGTCGGTTTGCAACGGCATACCCTTACGCATACGATTAACGAATACCGCCGCGACCATCGGACGATCAGCGTCTAAACCCGTTTCTTTCTCCACGATGGAGGCCATAGTTAAAGCCTCGTAGGGCGTTTGGTACGGTAACTTCGCCGAATGCTTCGGCCAGAGTTCAGCTACTTTTTTATTCAACAAGTCATTGGCACGCTTGAGAATCGAGGTTTCTTTTTCACCCTTGCGATACATATAAGTATCAGGGAAAATCAACCCTTCGATGCTTTTTGCATCCGCCGGCTCGGTGATACCAACCGCTTTGACTAAATCAGCATCGCTCAGATTTTGCGCATCGTGCTCCAGATCAGCTTTAGCAAACGCTTGTTTGATTTCGCGCCAAGTCACACCCTCGGCAATGCGAACTTTACGTTGCGTGATTTGACCTTTGGACAGGCGGGTAAGCAACTGACTCAACGTCGCTTTGCTGTCAAACTCGTACTCACCCACCTTATAGTTGCCCGCACGCATGGACAGCCACGCCAATAACTTTACTTGGAATGCACTGAGGTTGCCGCCATTGGCCTGCGAAACTTTGCCAAGTTGATCGTAGGCCGATTGCGCTGCGTCGCCCTTTTCCATATAGATGCTGGTCGGCTCGGACAATTTCGGTGCGACTGGTGCAGACAAACGCATATTCGCCCAGACCGCCAAGATGACCAACAAAACTACCAAGCCGAACAACCGTTTAAACCACCTCATATTATTTTGTGCTCCTATGTATGTCTATTGAGCAAAAAAACAATGCCCAACCTTTTTGAATGATTGGGCATCATTTTACTGGAACGATCCCCCTATGGGGCAACAATCCCAAGTTTTCGCAAATGGATTAACGCTTCACCGTCAACGCCACGCCCATGCCACCACCAATACACAATGAGGCCAGACCTTTTTTAGCGTCACGGCGCCTCATTTCATGCAGCAGCGACACCAGAATACGACAGCCAGACGCGCCAATCGGATGACCGAGGGCAATCGCGCCACCATTAACGTTAATGATATCGGTGTTCCAGCCCATTTCCTGATTGACCGCAGCCGCCTGCGCGGCGAAGGCTTCGTTCACCTCCATCAGCTCCAAATCTGCCGCCACCCAGCCCGCTCTATCCAATGCCTTTCGCGAGGCGTACACCGGCCCCATGCCCATGATGGACGGGTCGATCGCCGCACTGGCGTAGGACTGTATCGTCGCCAACGGACTTAAACCGAGCTCTTTCGCTTTGTCCGCACTCATCACCATCACTGCGGCCGCGCCGTCGTTAATGCCCGAAGCATTGCCTGCGGTCACCGTGCCGGCTTTGTCAAACGCAGGACGCAGTCCAGCCAGGCTCTCAGCATTGGTTTTGCGATTGATGTATTCGTCCACATCAAACACCATCGGATCGCCTTTGCGCTGCGGGATGGTGACAGCAACGATTTCATCTTTGAATTTGCCCGCGTCCTGAGCAACGATGGCTTTTTGCTGTGACGCAAGGGCAAATGCGTCCTGCGCCTCGCGGCTGATGTCGTATTTTTTCGCCACGTTCTCAGCGGTGATGCCCATGTGGTAGTTATTAAATGCATCCCACAAGCCATCATTGATCATGGTGTCGATCAACGCGGCATTGCCCATGCGGAATCCGTCGCGTGAATTGGGCAACACGTGCGCCGACGCGCTCATGTTTTCCTGCCCACCGGCGATGATGATGTCTGCGTCGCCACAGGCAATGGCTTGCGCCGCGAGCATCACGGCTTTCAGCCCCGAGCCGCACACTTTATTGATGGTCATGGCCGATACGCTGTCCGGCAAACCGGCTTTGATCACCGCTTGACGTGCAGGGTTTTGCCCCACACCTGCGGTCAACACTTGACCGAGGATGACTTCATCCACCGCTTCACCTGCCACACCGGTTTCGGCCAACAGGGCTTTAATCACTGTCGCGCCCAGTTCAGGTGCGGATACTTTGGCCAACGAACCACCGAATTTACCAATCGCCGTGCGTTTGGCTGCAACAATCACCACTTCTTTCATCATTGCCCTCACTTCATTAAAAATTTAATAATCTGATCAAATCGTTTGCCATACGGCGGCGCAAGCAAACTCGCTGCACTCCAACGCGCCTGATGAAACACCGGGCGCAGTTTGCTAAAGGTCAAAAATCCTTCATAGCCATGATAATGCCCCATGCCACTCGCACCCACACCGCCGAATGGCATGTCGGTCTGCGCCACATGCAGCAGCACGTCGTTCACACTCACGCCGCCGGACATGACGTGTTTGAGCAAAAACTCGACCTGCTGCTTATTATTGGTAAACGGATAAAACGCCAACGGTCGCGGTCGTGCATTGATCTCATTCACCACGCTGGCCACATCGACGTACGGAATCACGGGCAGAATCGGACCGAAAATTTCACGCGTCATTAACTCACTGTTTTTCGACGGATCAATCACCAAATGCGGCGCAATTTTGCGCGTTGATGCATCCAGCGACTCACCGTCAAACAATGAAATCATGCGCGTATTCGTAGATTTTACCTGTTCCAACGCAGCACTCAAGCGTTCAAACGACCGTGTATCAATGATCGCCGTATAGTCCTTGGACTCTTTGCCCGTATAGCGCTTTTGCACCACGTCACGCGCCAATCGCACAAATTCATCCACCTGATACGCGGGTACATAAACATAATCTACGGTGACGCAGATTTGTCCGGCGTTCAGACATTTGGCGTACATGATGCGCTCAACCGCGGTTTTCAGGTCAAAATCATTGAGGATGATTGCGGGTGATTTACCCCCCAACTCCAAGGTCACAGGGCAGAGATTTTGCGCCGCTGCCGCCATCACCGCGCTGCCGGTTTGCCCCGAGCCGGTGAAAATCAAATGGTCGAACGGCTGTTTGGAGAAGGCTTGCCCCACACCCTCTTCGCCTTCAAAAAAACACAGTTTATCCGCAGGGAAATACTGCGCCAATTTATCCTGCAACAATCGCGTGAGGTGACGCGAGTTCTCCGACATTTTCACCATAGCGCGATTGCCAGCGGCGAAGATATTAATGATCGGGCCAAGCGATAAAAACAAAGGAAAATTCCATGGCACAATCACGCCTACCACGCCCAACGGCTGAGGCAGCACACGGTTTTTCGCACCGAAAAAGCTTTTTAGATCCACCGTGCGACGCTGTGGTTTCATCCACGATTTCAGATGTTTTTTCACATGCGCGATTTCGTTGAGCGAAGGCAAAATCTCCGACAGCATGGTTTCGTGTACCGAGCGATTGCCAAAGTCCTGATTGATCGCCGC
>CAYZVI010000066.1:0-7802 GCA_964481695.1 uncultured Hydromonas sp.
ACATCATCATGGTGTTGAGCACGCTTTTGCTGCGCGACAGACCGCCGTAGAAAAATGCCAAAGCCGGGGTCATCAGCAGCACCAGCGCAGATGAGATCAAGATAAAGGCTGTATCGGCAAAATCCAGCGCGGCTTTAACCGTTTCCGGTGCGGGTGGGGTTTCAGTGGATGTTTGTGCCCATGCTGCGGTGCTGGTGATGCTCGCAAGTAATAGCAGTAAGGTTATCCCATAACGTTTCATATACACTCTCCTATCGTTTATTGCAGATTTATTGAACACGCGCTTTGCCCAAAATATGTTATCGAAGTGATGTTGTTTTTAGACAAACTTGCCTCAAGTGTGGGTGAAAAAAATAAGCTTGTAAAGCGACCGGGGTATGAGTTGTTTCTGTAACCTACTGAATTTAATCGGACTTTGTTTTGCTTTGGTGCGTTGGGTGATGAGGTTTGACGGATATCGCATTGCTCTGGTGCGAAGTGATGGATCAATATTCGCAAAACCGGAAAATGCATTTTTTTGGTGCGATATCAATTGATCGTGAAAAATGTGGTTTTAATGCACACGCGACAGACATGTTGATGTTGGAACGGATTTGATATTTGCAATATTAGACTGTTTTAATGCGTTCAAAGCGCATAAAATTCGATCTTCACCCTGTCCGTCGATGATGGAGTAATGGCGGTGGTAACGGCGTAAGTAGGTTTCGTAATGAGAAAAAATTAATTGACGCTTGCCCAGCTCTGGAGCACTGCGAAGAGGATCTGCTTGCCATGGTAAATCGGGCGACAACAGCAAATAATGGTCGAATGACTGTTCAGCACACGCTTGCTCAATCATATCGGGAACATAAGCCAAACTCATCTGCGCCCACACGGCTAATACGATGGCATCGGTGTCGAATAATACGCAGTTATAGCCGCCTGCTTGCGCTTCGCAAATGCCTGCATGATTGAGTGCCAACTGCCCTTGGTAAATCGCGATTAAGTCAGACTCCGTGTAAACGCCGTTCTGCGCAGGTGCATATTCGCGAGCATATTCACGCACCCATAATGCGTTGAGCCGCGTAGCAAGCTGGCTGCATAAAGTGGTTTTGCCCGAGCTTTCTGGGCCGAGAATAGCGACGCGCGTGATGGTGTGCATAAGTGTTCCGATGAGAGCTACATGGTAGCATTTTTGGAATGTTTGATATAGGCTTGTATGGCTATGTTTAACATGCTCTTGAAGCATTTTGAGCGAGTGTGTATATTAAGCTTCATTCAATCTCATGGATTCATTCATGTTGTTTCGACCCCTTTGTTACTTTATGTTGTCGGCAGCTCTTTCTGCGTGTCAGCCGTCGCACTCCGTTTCTTCCGAATCATCATCGGCCATCATGCCTATACCCAGTGCTGCGGATGTCGCCTATGCGGGCAATCATAATCCGGCGCAGATGCTCGATCTGTACTTGCCACCGGCAAATGTTCAAGCTATAGAGTATGGTCGACGCCCGTTGGTGGTGTTTATTCATGGCGGCGCATGGATGATCGGTGATAAGTCATGGATGCGTGGTGGTACGCATATGCAGTTGGAGCGGTTGCTTAATGTTTTGTTGAACAATGGTTATGCAGTGGCCTCGATCAATTATCGTTTAACCCCCGAGGCTATGTTTCCCGCGCAAATCTACGATGTGAAAGCGGCAGTGCGCTATTTGCGCGGCCATGCGGCAGATTTGGGGCTGGATGCAGCACGCATTGCCGTGGCGGGCGAGTCGGCAGGTGGGCATTTGGCACAATTACTGGCAACCACGGCGGATGAGCCGAGTATGGAAGGCGATTTGGGAAATTTAGGGGTGAGCAGTCGGGTTAAAGCGGCTGTGAGCTACTATGGGATTGCGGATCTGCGCCGTTTGGCCGCGGAGCGTGTGGAGCAAGGGTGTCGTAATCCGTGGCTGTATAATCCCCATAAACCCAAAGAGTCGGAGTACGGTTTGTTTGGTGGCGGCCCTTTTGATAACCCGCAGCGTCAGCGACAAGCGTTATTGGCCAGTCCGATTCACTACGTCAGTGTGGGTGATGCGCCGATGATGCTGCTCCACGGTCGACAGGATTGTACCGTGGCCGTGGTGCAATCGCAGAGTATGTACGCTGCTTTACAAAAAGCGAGCGTACCGAGCCAATTGTATTTGCTCGATGCGGATCATGCACAGGCTCAATTTTATACAAGTGATTCACTTCAACAATTGGTTTTGAACTTCTTAAAGCGCTATTTATAAGCTTTTAAACGTTGTTTTACCCCGAAAAAACAAACATGCCGTTTTTAGGAAGGTTTACAATGGAGTGCTATTATAAAAAAATGTTGTGGAGTCAATATGCCAGAAGTTATTCGTGTCAAGGCCTTAGGTCGTCATTTACTCAAAGATCCATTTTTAAATAAAGGCACGGCCTTCACCGCTGAAGAGCGCCGCGCCTTTCACATCGAAGGTCGTTTGCCGCCGCGCATTGAGACGCTGGATGAGCAAATCGAGCGTCAATACGAGCAGTACTCTGCCTGTAAAACCAATTTAGAAAAGTACGTTTTCCTGCGCGAATTGCAGGATTACAACCGAATCTTGTACTACTCCTTGGTCAAGCACCATTTGGAAGAAATGCTGCCGATCGTGTACACCCCGACTGTGGGCGAAGCGATTCAGGAGTTCAGCCACATTTACCGTGAACCACGCGGTTTGGTGGTGACTGAGTCGAATTACCGCGATCTGGACGATATTTTGTCGACCTATTCCGGTACGACCAAGCTGGCGGTGGTGACCGATGCAGAAGGGATTTTGGGTATTGGCGATCAGGGCTTTGGTGGGATTGCGATTTGTATCGGTAAATTGACCTTGTACTCGTTGGCCGCCGGTATTCGCCCGATCGAAACCTTGCCCGTGCTGTTTGACTTTGGTACCAACAATAAAAAACTGCTGGAAGACCCGTTCTATCTGGGCGTGCGTCAACCACGTACGCGCGGCGCGAAGTACTACGAGATGATTGACGCATTTGTCACGGCGTTTAAAAAGCGTTTTCCAGAAGCCACGATTCAGTGGGAAGACTTGAGCAAATCCACAGCATTTGAGGTTTTAGAACGTTATCAAGACACCATTCCAAGTTTCAACGACGATATTCAGGGCACGGGCGCAATGGCGCTGGGTGGTTTGATCGCGGCGACCGAGCAAGGCAAAAAACTGACCGAGCAAGTATTCCTCGTCAGTGGCGCCGGCGCCGGTGGTATCGGCGTGGCGTCACAAATCATGTATGGCTTGATGCATTTTGGCTTGACGCAAGAAGAGGCGAAAGAGCGCATCTACGTCCTTGACTCACGAGGATTGGTATTGAGCGATCGTCCGGGTTTAGAACATTACAAATTACCGTTTGCGCATGATCGTGAAAAATTGGTCGGCTGGAGCTATGCGACCGAAAATCCAAACATGATGGACACCATTCGCAATGCGAAAGTGACCGCATTGATGGGCTTGTCTGGTCAGGGTGGCTCGTTCAATCAGCGCGTGATCGAAGCGGTAATGGAAAACACCGAAACACCGATTGTGTTTGCATTGTCCAATCCGACTGATTTGACCGAAGTGTTGCCAAAAGATGCGATTTGCTGGAGCGATGGCAAGGCGATTGTTGCGACCGGCAGTCCGTTTGATCCGGTCGAATGGAAAGGCAAGACCTACCAAATCGGTCAGGGTAACAACACCTTCGTCTTCCCGGGCATTGGCTGGGGCGTGATCGCCTCGGGCGCAAGCAAAATCAATCAAGAAATGATGACCGCAGCAGCGATCGCCCTGTCTACACAAGTGACAACCGCACGTTTAGCAGAGGGTGCTGTGTTCCCTCCTATTGCTCAATTGGAAACTGTGACCAAAGTGGTTGCGAAAGCCGTCTCTGATGCGGCATTTAAATCGGGCGTGGCGGTGCATACACCCGAGTACGCTGAAGCGTATCTGGCTAAACCCAACTGGCAGCCGGTTTATCCGATTTTTGTGCCGGATAATGATTGATATTCGATGCGAATCAATAAAAAGCGACCTTTAAGGTCGCTTTTTATTACTTCATTGAAAACCGTATTAGGTAATCACATCTGGCGCGGCGCGTCCGGTCAATGCCGCGATATCGGAGATTTGATAAGCCGTTTGGATCAAACTGGCCAAAGTCGCTTGCGTGTCTTTACCATGTTTGTTCGGATCAGCTTCGTACTGTTCAATATACATACGAATCGTCGCCCCCACCGTGCCCGTACCGGATAAGCGAGACACGATGCGTGAACCATCGGTGAACAGTACGCGCAGCCCCTGATTGTGTGAGACTGAGCCGTCAATCGGGTCGTTATAGCTAAAGTCATCGGCCGATTGTACGGTCAAACTACCGAATGTTTTACCCGCGAGGTTTGGTAATTGCGCCTTGATGTGTGCCATCACGGCATTGGCTTTGTCGGTTTCGATTTCTTCAAAGTCATGGCGGGTGTAGTAGTTTTGACCGAACTGCGCCCAGTGTTGTTCAAGTAGCTCTTTGACCGATACACGGGTTTTCGCCAGAATGTTTAGCCACAGCAATACCGCCCACAGGCCGTCTTTTTCACGAACGTGATTTGAGCCAGCACCAGCCGACTCTTCACCGCACAGCGTGATGCGGCCTGCATCGAGCAGATTGCCGAAGAATTTCCAGCCGGTTGGGGTTTCAAAGCACTCCACGCCTAATTTTTGCGCCACGCGATCGACCGCCGCGCTGGTTGGCATGGAGCGTGCCACGCCGCTGATACCGCCTGCATACGCGGGTGCCAGTTGCGCATTGGCGGTCAAAATGGCCAATGCGTCTGATGGCGTCACAGCGATGCCGCGGCCGATGATGAGATTGCGATCGCCATCACCATCCGAGGCCGCGCCGAAGTCCGGTGCATGGGCGCTCATCATCAAATCGTACAGTTCTTTGGCGTGTACCAAATTTGGATCCGGGTGATGACCACCAAAATCAGTGGATGGTGTACCGTTGACCACTGAGCCCTTGGCTGCACCCAGAATATCCTCGAAAATCGCGTGCGCGTATGGGCCGGTCACAGCGTGCATGGCATCAAACTTCATGGTGAAGCCACTGGCGAACAGCGCGCGAATCGCGTCGAAGTCAAACAACTCTTGCATTAACTGTACGTAGTCGGTGACGGAGTTGATGAGCTCGACGCTAACCTCGCCGACCATGGTTGTTCCAAGCGTACTCAGATCGACGTCAACACAATCCGCCGCAGTATAGCTGCTGACGGTTTGCGAATAGGCATAAATCGCATCGGTGATTTTCTCCGGTGCGGGACCGCCGTTGGCCATGTTGAACTTGATACCGAAGTCGCCATCCGGTCCGCCGGCGTTGTGGCTGGCGGAGAGAATCACGCCGCCAAATGCACCGTATTTACGAATCATGTGGGATACGGCGGGTGTGGATAGGATACCGTTTTGACCGATGAGAATGCGGGAAAAGCCTTGCGCCACTGCCATTTTGATGACCAATTGAATCGCAGTGTCGTTGTAAAAACGGCCATCGCCGCCGATCACCAGCGTTTTGCCGGAAAAGCCCTCTTCAGGCTTGACCGCTGCGAAAATCGAGGCGACAAAGTTGGCCAGATAATGCGGCTGTTGGAACACAGTGACTTTTTTGCGCAAGCCACTGGTGCCCGGTTTTTGTCCTTCAAAAGGTGTGGTGTTGTAAGTAATGATGTTCATTCTGATCTGTTCTCAAATTTCTGGGTTAAAACAAATTTTTGTATTCCAGTGCCGATTGTGTCCAGCTAACATCGGTATTCATGCCCGCTTTTTGAATGCTTTGCCACAATTTTGGTTGGTCATAGAGCTGCTTCATGCGTGAAACAGCGGTAATGATGCCATCCGCACTGACGTCGTGGCATTGAATCCCTGTTGCAACGCCGGCGCTCACTGCTGCATGATTTGCATCAATGATGGTGTCATTCAGGCCGCCCACGCGAGTGACGATCGGTACGCAACCATAGCGCAAGCCGTACAGTTGTGTCAGACCGCATGGCTCAAAACGACTCGGTACGAGAATACCGTCACAACCGCCTTGCATCAAGTGAGAGAGTTGTTCATCGTAGCCCGTGTGTACGGCGATGTGGGTCGGATGTTTGTGGTGTGCGGCATACAGCGCAGCTTCCATGCTCGGATCGCCGGAGCCTAATACCACCACGCGAATGTCCATTGCGACGATGGCGTCTAAACTTTGGATCAATAAATCCATGCCTTTTTGCCAAGTCAGACGGCTGACGATGCAGAGCAACGGCGCGTCACTGTGCGGAATATTGAAATGCTTTTCAACAGCCTGTTTGTTGATTTGGCGTTGTTTCAGTTTGCTGGTCGTGTAGTTTGCAGCTAATGCAGGGTCTTTCGCTGGATTCCAAATCTCAGTATCAATGCCATTAACGATGCCGCTCAACGCTTGACCTCGTGCGTGTAATAACCCGTCCATACCCATACCGCCAGCAATGGTGGTGATCTCTTGTGCATAGCTTGGGCTGACTGTGGTGATGTGGTCGCTGAATAAAATCCCTGCTTTGAGGAAGCCCACACCGCCGTAGTATTCCACACCTTCGGTCGAGAATGCATGCCCCGGTAAGCCAAGGAAGCCGAACATGTGTGCGGAGTATTGACCTTGGAATGCTAAGTTATGGATGGTGATGATGGTTTTCGGACGGTGTTTGCCTGCGCCGAGATAATGCAGATAGGTCGGTGCCAGTGCCGTTTGCCAGTCGTGTACATGCAACACATCGGGACGGTAGTCGATGTGCTCGTAGGCACCCCATGACAGTTGTGCCGCCATCAGTGATAGAGCGGCAAAACGGGTTGGATTGTCCCACCAGTCATTACCTTCGGGATCCAGATACGGATTGCCGTCGCGTGCATACAGATGCGGCGCGTCTAATACCAATAAATCCATTCCGTGTACGGTCGCTGACCACAGTCGCGCATCGCCCCAGAAGAAGTTATAGGTTTCCAGCCAGAGTTTCGGTGCGTCCTCTCCGGTCAATTCCCCCAACGCTTGCATCACGCGCGGATAACCCGGTACCAGCGTTTTGACGTGTACGCCTTGTTGCTCTAACGCTTGTGGCAACGCGCCGACCACATCGGCCAGACCACCGGTTTTGATCAATGGATAAATTTCAGATGCGGCTGCCAATACCTGAATGGTGGCGGATTTGCGAGCAGTTGATTTTTTAGCAGTGGTTTTGGATGTGTCTTTTGCGGCCGTACTCACTGGTTTACGCACGCTGCGAGCGCGCTTGGGTTTGGTGGAGACATCGCTTTCAGCGATGTCTGGACTGGTTTGCGGATCAGGCGCTGTGGTCATAGGTACTTCGACAACGGCTGCTGACTCATCTGCTGTAACATCGCTTGCGGTTTTTTTACGAACCATAATAACTAACCCCTTGATTGAAATGTGCTGTTGACTGTTTTGTCCTTCAAGCACGACGGCGGGCATATCGCCCGCCTATGTTATGACTGGAGTGATGACTTAAACCTTAATCGCATCAATCATTTTTTGTGTCACCAAACAAATGCCTTTGTCCGTGCGGCGGAATCGGCTTGCATCCAACTCGGGGTCTTCGCCAATCACCATGCCCTCTGGAATGACAACACCCCGATCGACCACCACGTTGCTTAGTCGCGCATGGCGACTGATGACCACTTCGGGTAGGATAACCGAGTGCGTGACTTTGCTGTGCGAGCGTGCCACCACGCCGGTAAACAGCAATGTGCGGTATAAAGACGCGCCTGAGATGATACAGT
>CAYZVI010000067.1:0-7743 GCA_964481695.1 uncultured Hydromonas sp.
CCAGCCAACTGCGTCACAATATGCAGGGCAGTGACTTGATTTTCGTGCCGGAAATTTGCTGGAACCATACGGCGCGGCGCGTGATGGTGATGGAGTGGATGTACGGTGTGCCGGTGTCGCGTTTGGATAAACTGGCTGAAATGAACGTGGATTTAAAACGTCTGGCACGTGACGGGGTGGAAATTTTTTTCACGCAGGTGTTTCGCGACGGTTTTTTTCATGCGGATATGCATCCGGGCAATGTGTTTGTTGGTACGCAGGGTCATCAGCGCGGGCATTATATTGCGCTGGACTGTGGTATCGTCGGGACGCTGTCCGAGGTCGATCGTCATTATTTGGCGATCAATTTCCTCGCTTTTTTCAACCGTGATTATCGCGGTGTGGCCTACGCGCATATTGAATCCGGTTGGGTTCCGGCGGATACGCCATTGGATCAGTTGACCACGACGGTGCGTACGGTGTGTGAGCCGTATTTCGGTCGGCCAATTTCAGAAATTTCGCTCGGTCAGGTGCTGATGCGCTTATTTGACGTATCGCGCCAGTTCAATGTGTCGGTGCAGCCGCAATTGGTCATGCTGCAAAAAACTTTGCTCAATGTTGAAGGCATGGGGCGTGTGCTGGATCCGAATTTGGATTTGTGGGATACCGCGAAGCCGTTTTTAGAAAAATGGATGCGCCATACACTTGGGCCAAAAGGCTTGTGGCGCGGACTGAAACGCGAGTGGCCGTACATTGTGCGTCATTTGCCGGACGCGCCGCGCTTGTTGTTGGGCGTATTACAGACGCAGAATACGGTAGGTTCTAATGGCATTGAGCAACGGCTGATTGAGTTGAAGGTTCAGTTAGACCACCAAAATAAGATATTACGATTGTGGAAGTGGCTTGGTATGGCCGGAGTATTGATGGCAATTGCCGTAGCATTATTTTGGATAAAATATTAGAAATAGCCTCTAATTTGCAATGGAATTGTTTTTGTGGTTAAAATGACAAGTGTATATTAAGAAGAGCAATACTATTGCAATACTAACCAAACAAAATATTGGACAGCATATTAAAACATTTGAATCAGCTTGATCTACTATGCTAAACTATAAAATTGTATGTGCATTTCGGTTTAATTTTGCGATTGTAAAATTAAAATCGTAAATGAGCATTGGATTTAATTGCTCTTTAAAGGGAGTTTACATGCTCAATGTAGTGGTGCTTGCTGCCGGTAAAGGTACGCGAATGCGCTCCAATAAGCCAAAGGTCTTGCATCATTTGGCTGGAGACACGTTACTCAATCATGTGCTCAATAGTGCTCGAAATCTGGGTGCGGACAATTTATGTGTCGTCATTGGCCATGAAGCCGAGCAAGTGCGTCAATCGGTCGGTGAAAACAATACCGTAATCTTTGTTGAGCAAAAACCACAACTGGGCACGGGGCATGCTGTTCAGTTAACTGCTTCCCATTTGGTTGATGACGTGCCAACTTTGGTGTTGTATGGTGATGTACCTTTGACACAGGTGGAAACCTTGCAGCGATTGATCGCGCATGCTAATGGACGCACATTGGCTTTGCTCACTGTGAATTTGGCAGATCCAACTGGTTATGGTCGAATTGTGCGTGATGGACAAGGTCGTGTGAGTAAGATTGTTGAGCAAAAAGATGCAGGCGCAGATGAGTTGACTATCAAAGAGGTCAATACAGGTATTTTGGTCGCGCCAACAGCATCCTTAAAACGTTGGTTATCACAATTGTCCAATCAAAATGCGCAGGGTGAATACTATTTAACGGATGTAATTGCCATGGCGGTCGCGGATGGCTTGAGCATCGCTACCGAACAACCGGCCTCTGAATGGGAAACTTTGGGGGTTAATAGCAAAATCCAACTGGCTCAACTTGAACGAATTTATCAGACACAGGCTGCACAAAGCTTGATGGAGCAGGGGGTTGGACTGGCTGATCCCGCTCGTATTGATATCCGCGGTCAATTGACATGTGGAATGGATGTAGAGATTGATGTCAATTGTGTGTTTGAGGGGCAAGTGCAGTTAGGTGACGGTGTTCAGATCGGTGCGAATTGTGTGATACGTAATGCTCGGATTGCCAAAAATACTCAGGTTGCGCCGTTTACGTATATCGATGGCGCTCACGTGGGTGAGTCGGCAAAAATCGGGCCGTTTGCACGCTTACGCCCAGATGCTGTTCTGGCAGACCATACACATATTGGTAATTTCGTCGAAATTAAGAAGACAGTGTTGGGTACGGGATCGAAGGTTAATCACTTGGCCTATGTGGGCGACGCGACTGTTGGAAAAAATGTTAATATTGGCGCTGGTGTCATTACTTGCAATTATGACGGTGTAAACAAACATCAAACCTTTATTGGTGATGGCGCTTTTATTGGATCAGATAGCCAGCTGATTGCTCCAGTGACTATTGGGGCGGGAGCAACGATTGGTGCGGGATCTACGATTACAAAAGAAGCTCCACCAGATCAACTGACATTGGCACGAGGAAAACAGGTTACGATAGAAGGTTGGAAACGGCCAGAAAAGAAAGCTAAGTAACCGATTTATAGTTCTAAACTATTCTAAATGAACAGAACTATAAATTTTAATCACACAAACGCAATTCAAAGGAGAGGAACCTTAAATGGATTATAAAATTTTAATTGTAGATGATCATGGTTTGGTTCGTTCTGGGCTAAAACCGATCTTGGATGATGCTTTGAATGGCAAATGCCATGTTTTGGAAGCAGAGACATTATCAGGTACTTTAGAGATCATTGATCGTCATCAGGATGATTTAGACTTGGTTTTGTTGGATTTGAGCTTGCCAGATGCTCAAGGTTTGACGGCATTGGATCGTGTGCGCGAACGATTCCCAAGTGTTCCTTTAGCGGTTTTATCGGGTAACGATGATGTCCATCTGATTCAAGCTGCCTATCGTCAAAATATTTCCGGCTTTATCATTAAAAATGCCAAGGCTGAAGTATTGGTATCAGCCGTTCGTTTGATTTTATCAGGAGGTGTGTATATTCCTCCTGAGTTACTGACTGCTGCTATGAGCCCTGCGGTAGAGCGTAAACGGGTTCGTTCTGATCGTGCGCGTGAAGGAAATAACTCGCAATTAACACCACGTCAGCAAGAGGTTTTGTATCTTATTACCAAAGGTTGCTCAAACCAAGAAATCAGTGAATCGGTCGGAGCGACCATTGGTACGGTGAAAAGTCATGTGGTAGGCATTTTACGTGCTCTGGGTGTGCACTCGCGTACGCAGGCAATTCATTTGGTGCATGAGAATCCTGACTTATTGGGACAATATCGCTCAATGAGCAGTTTGTGAACGGCTTGAGCGTTTCAGTCTAGCAGCAGTCATGAACCTACACTTTCTGCTCACTCCAGAAGAGCATGATTTATACGAACATCATATTGAGGCGTATTTACAAAATACGCCGGTGTTTGTTTGGATGAATTTTATAGGGTACTTGATTTGTACCCTGCTTTTTTTTGGATATTTTACGCTGAACGAACATATTGTTCTCGGTATATTCGCTTTAGGCTTTGCTTTAGTTTCTCATACATATTCATACTTGCGTCAAAAAGGTGTATTTGCTAAACCTTCATCCAACGTTAGTTTGAGGCGGGTTTTTATCATAGGCTTGATGTGGGCTTTTTGGTGGTGTATTTATTTCTATTTGTTGGCACGTCAAGGAGATGAAATTGCTTTGCAGCAATTTACACTCATTTTGGCTATGGTTACGGTTACTTCAATTGCAATGGTGGGGCGTTTTCAAAGAATCGCTATTACCAATGTGCTGGTGTTTGTGATATTTGCCAGTTTTGTTGTTTTGACAAAGGATGAGGTTTTTTTTCAGCACTTACTCCTACAAATATATTTGTTGAGTTTGACTGAATTAATGTTTTTACGCGTTTTGAACAAGCAGCTATTTGATATGTTTCGCGTAAAGAACCTCAACACCGAATTGGTTGATGCACTTAAACATAAGAATTTGGCATTGGAGCAAGCTAATTTAGCCCAATCAAGATATTTGTCTGCAGCCAGTCATGATTTGCGTCAACCGTTACACGCTTTGGCCTTATTAACCAGCGATGCTCAACGCAAAACTCATCAGTCGGATGTATCCGAAACTTTAACAAAAATTGAACAAGCAATTGATTCTTTGAGTACCTCTTTTAACTCCATGCTCAATTTATCGAGATTGGATGCAGGTGTGGTTAAACCTGATTTGCAAAAAATTCCACTGCGTCGAATTTTTGATCGGATCAAATCTGAGTACGAGGAAATGGCTCGGCAAAAGGGCTTGGATTTAGTGATTGTACCAACAAAGATTTGGGTTCATTCAGATGAGAGTATGATGCACAGCATCTTGAGTAATTTTGTCAGTAATGCCATTCGCTACACGGAAAAGGGTAAGGTTCTACTGGGGGTACGTCGTACTAAGACTCGTGAAATTAAAGTTATGGTGTTTGATACAGGGGCAGGGGTTCCAACACAAAAGGCAAAGCAAATTTTTCAAGAATATCAAAGGCTGGAGTACGCCGAACAACGTGTTAAAGGTGGAGTTGGCTTAGGTCTGGCTATTTCTGAGCGTATGGCTAAATTATTAGAGGCGCAATTATTTGTGCGCTCCATTCCAAATGAAGGCAGCTGCTTTGGTTTGGTGATGCAATCCACATCTGCACCGGTAGCGACTGACACGAGTGCTCAAAACCATGATTTAATTGGCAACTTTCTATACGGTAAACGAATCGCTATTTTGGATGATGATGAAATTGCTGTAGATTATTTGGCAGAGTTACTAGGTAGCTGGAATTTGAATGTTTCGGTTGCGCTTTCGAGTGATATGCTTCATGAATTGGTGAATGAAGAAGGCAATTTTGATCTGGTTTTGTCCGATTATCACCTTGGTTTGGCCGATGAAACAGGTTTGGATGTGCTTATAAAGGCTCAATCCATGCAGCCAGATAGGCCGCCTGTTTGTGTGCTCATTACCGGGGATACCAGTTCAGAGCTGGTGCAGGCAGCCCGCAGTCGAGGTATAGAATTATTGTATAAGCCATTGAGCCCAGTTCGTTTAAGGGCTTATCTAAATACTTTGCTCATACCCAATGGTTAAAAACAAGTAAATTTAGTGGGAAGATTGCTTTCTTTCCTAATGATTTTGCTTAAATTTAACGAGTATAATTAAACCTTTAAAAATAAAATTTAAGGAACTATTCATGTGCGGTATCGTTGCTGGCGTGAGCCGAAAAAATGTCATTCCTTTATTGATAGATGGACTGAAAAAATTAGAATATCGAGGCTATGACTCTACGGGTGTGGGCTTTTTGCGGGCCGATCACAGCATTCATTGCGAACGCTCTTTGGATAGGGTCGCTCAGTTGGAAGTGCAGGTACAACCATTTTCTGCGCATGTTGGGATTGCCCATACGCGCTGGGCGACGCATGGCGCGCCGGCTTTGCGCAATGCACATCCAATGGAGTCGCATGGCAATGGTTTTGACATTAGCCTGGTACACAACGGCATCATTGAAAATCATGAGGAAATCAAGGCTGAACTCAAATCAGCCGGCTATGTGTTCACCTCGGACACCGATACTGAGGTAATGACACATCTGATACATCAGAAGTTGACGGGTGGTGTGGCATTTTATGATGCGGTATTCAATGCCACCAAGCGATTGAAAGGCCTATACGCCATAGCCGTGATCTGCACACAGTTTCCTGATCAAGTCATCGGCGCACGTCAAGGTGCACCCCTGCTGATCGGTGTCGGTGAAAAGGGTATGTATTTGGCTTCTGACACCTCGGCCTTGCTATCCGAAACGCGCAAGGTTATTTACCTCGAAGAGGGTGATGTGGTGCAATTGACCGTTGATGCCTACAAAATCCGCACGGTGGATGGTGAATATGTTCAGCGTGATGTGTTTGAAAGTGAATTGTCCGCCGATGCGGTGAGCTTGGGACGTTTTGCGCATTACATGCAAAAAGAAACCTTTGAGCAGCCCGAAGTCGTGGCTAATACGCTGGAAATGGTCAGTGGCGCAAAGTCTATTCAAGCCGGTTTGTTCGGCGCACAAGCGGATGAAATTTTCAAGCGCACGCAAAATATTCTAATTCTCGCCTGTGGTACCAGCTACCACGCAGCGATGGTCGCGCGCTACTGGATTGAGGAAATGGCGTGCATTCCGGTGGATGTGGAAATCGCTTCTGAATATCGCTACCGTACTAGCGTGCCGCAGGAAAACACCCTGATTATCACCATTTCACAATCAGGTGAAACAGCGGATACCATCGCCGCTTTGCAGCACGCCAAAACATTGCATAACGGTCTGAACGCCGCGACGCTGTCCATTTGTAACGTTCCAGAGTCTGCGCTGATTCGTCAGAGCCAACTGCGCTTTTTGACCCGCGCAGGTCCGGAAATTGGCGTTGCCTCAACGAAAGCATTCACCACTCAGTTATCCTCACTGTTCGTATTGACCTTGGTATTGGCTAAGGTCAAAGGCCGTTTGTCGGTGGAGCAAGAGGAAAACTACCTCAAGCAATTGCGTCATCTACCGGTGGCGATGCAGCAGGTATTGTCGTTGGAGCCGCAGATCGTCGAGTGGGCCAATGCCTTTGTGGATAAACAACATGCGTTGTTCCTCGGGCGTGGTATTCACTGGCCGATTGCGATGGAAGGGGCGCTCAAGCTCAAGGAGATCACCTACATCCACGCCGAAAGCTACGCCGCAGGCGAACTCAAACATGGCCCACTGGCGCTGGTGGATGCCAATATGCCGGTGATCGCGATTGCCCCGAATGATGCATTGATCGAAAAACTCAAATCGAATTTGCAAGAGGTGCGCGCGCGTTCGGGCGAGCTGTATATTTTTGCGGATCGCGACACGTTTATCGAGCCGCAAGAGGGCGTACATGTGATTAATCTGCCGGATCACGCAGGCGTGCTCTCACCCATTTTGCATACTTTACCGCTGCAATTGCTTTCGTATCACACTGCTGTGGCGCGGGGTACGGATGTTGATAAACCGCGCAATCTGGCTAAATCGGTCACCGTGGAGTAAAATACTCAGATGCTTGACAAAACGGCTGATTATTCAGCCGTTTTTAATTATCAAAATCCTGATCATCAAAGGATCACTATGGAAAAAATTTACAATGTATTGGTGTTGTGCAAAGGCAATTCCGCTCGCAGTATTATGGCGGAGGGTTTGATTAATGTGATGGGGCATGGTCGATTCAAGGCATACAGTGCAGGCAGTCATCCGAGTGGAGCAGTACATCCGTTGGCTATTGAGCAGTTACAGAGTATTGGCTATGCGATCGATGATGTGCGCAGTAAAAGCTGGGACGAGTTCACGGGCGCGAATGCGCCACATCTGGATTTTGTGATTACAGTGTGTGATGACACGGCGGGTGAGACCTGTCCAAGTTGGTTTGGTGCGCCGGTCACGACGCATTGGAGCTTTCATGATCCCTGTGCTCCTGAGACGGAGGGGCAACGTAGGGCAGAGTTCGGCAAAATTTTTCGTCAAATCATGAATCGTGTGCATTTGTTTGTCAACTTGCCGATGAATATGCTGGGCTCGGCTGCCATGCATCATGAACTCCTACAGCTCAAAAATGTGCATGTAGAAGCCCCCGAAGAGGTGCACGAACGCTGGGTTAGAATTTGAAAATAAAAATAGCGTGAGGAGATCACGCTATTTTTTTGAATGTCTTATTGTTTG
>CAYZVI010000068.1:0-7741 GCA_964481695.1 uncultured Hydromonas sp.
CATTAAAAGTTGCAAGGGCGTGAAAAATTCGTCTTTAACCGCATGTTTGGCTCCAAATCGTAGAGTTGAAGTAATTGTTGATGGGATTAAGCGCAAATAAATGCGAGAGAGCTTAAACCCACTGGCTATTCATCTTGGTTGGAATAGCGCAGTGGGTTTTTTTTGGATATATGTATGAAGTTATTGATTGATTTCTTGGTTATTATTGCGTTTTTTGCGGGCTACAAGCTCAGTGGTGGCAATATGATGGTGGCGACTAAAGTAGCCATTGCAGCAACCATCCTTCAGCTATTGCTCATGAAAGTGCTGAAAATGAAAATTCAGCCTATGCATTGGTTTAGTTTTGCGCTGATCTTGATTTTGGGTAGTATGTCGATATTTTTTAATAATCCTCGATTTTTGCAATGGAAGTTTTCGATCCTCGAGTGGTTGATGGGCTCAGCTATTCTCATTGGGCAGTTGGTTTTTAAAAAGAATATGTTTAAGCTTTTAATGGGCAATGAGCTGAGCTTACCAGAGCCAGTTTGGAAAAAAATGGCTTGGCTTTGGGCGGGTTTTTTTATCTTTTTGGGTTGTTTGAATTGGTATATTTTTACGAATTATGCCAATGATATCTGGATGAATTTTAAGACGTTTTGGGCTTTGGGTTTGACGATAGTGTTTATTATTGCCCAAGGTTTTTGGCTTAGCCAATATTTGCCAAAAGATGGTCAATAGTTTATGTAAATTGGGTTGTTTTCAACTCAAAAAAGCGGGTTTTTGAAAGAAATCCAAGCATTGTTTCTGCACAATTGTTTGGTATAAATTCGAAAGTGTTTTTTTGGCTTCAGGGATGCTGGTGACAGATTGGTCGAAGCGCCTTGAAACTTTAATATTGTTTATATTCTTCTGAGGAAAACTGTGGTGAAAAAAAATAGCTTAATGATTGCGATGATGGTCGCTGGTTTGGCTTTAGGTGCGTGCAGCAAAGAATCAACAAAATACACATTGGATCAAAAAGTGGATGCAATTGCCAAGCAAATCGCCGCAGAAGCACCCGATCAGCCCGTAAATGATGAAATGAAAAAACGCATTCGTGAGCAATTGGCACAACAAGAAGCCATTGCTAATGCCGCTCGTCAAGATGGTTTGGATAAAAACGAAGATGTAAAAATCTTGTCTGCGATCGGAGCCGAGCAGGCTTTGGCCTCTAAGTTTTTAGAGGGTAAAATGTTTGCTTTTAAACCGTCGGATGAAGAGTTGAAAAAGATTTATGAAGAACAAGTGAGCAAAGGTAAAGAGTATCACTTGCGTCATATCTTGGTTGACAATGAAGACCAAGCCAAAGATATTATTTCCAAACTGAAAGCCGGCGAAAAATTTGAAGCATTGGCCAAGCAATCTAAAGACCCAGGCTCGGCAGTAAAGGGCGGTGATTTGGGTTGGATGCCGTTGGATGCTTGGGTGCCTGAGTTTAAAGAGGCGGCCGCGAAGTTGCAAGCGCAGCAAATTACTGAAGCGCCTGTTAAGTCACAATTTGGCTATCATGTGATTCAGTTGGTTGAGGAGCCTCGCACACCACAAAATGTACCTGCTTTTGAAGCGGTTAAACCTCAAGTGATGGAAATGGCCAAACGCGATCACTTAAAGCAGTTACAAGACTCTTTCATGAAAAAATAATTGGGTTCGCTCAGTATTTTTTAGATAAAACAAAGGACAGAGTTATCTGTCCTTTGTTTTTGTTCGTAAAATAATACGTTGAAGTTTTAAATTCAATCATCCTAATCCGATATGTCGCCACGAATCACTTTTTTGATAATGTCGAATGAAAATCCGCGATAGGCCATAAAGCGCGTTTGTTTGGCATGCTCACTGGCATTTTTCGGCGGCTCGCCGAATTTCTTTTGCCAGACAGCATGCGCTCGTTGCAATTCGCTTTGCGCTAGGTCGGCAACTGTCGCATCCACGATCTCTTTTGATAGCCCTTGCTGATTCAAGGCATGTTTGACTCGTGCAGTACCGTAGCGTTCACCCTTTATTTTGCCAATTTGTGTGGCAAACCGTTGATCGGATTGCCAGTTGTTATTCGCCAGATACTGTAGGACTGCTTCGATCAATTGCTCCAGTGATATAAATTCATCATTGCTCGGCCAATCGTATTCGGCAAAGGCCAGCTGTAGCTTGCGTTTTAATTCGGATTGAGCATGCTCTCGCCGCGATAAATACATGACTGCGCGGTGCGTAATCCGTTGACGCAATTCATTAATTGTTAATGCGGGCTTTTGTGCGGAAGATTTGAATTGCTCGAACGATTCAAATTCGGCTGTGTCGTCATGGTCGATCATAGCTCAAACTTTTCTTCAGTTCGCGTAACTCATACACAGCAGGTAACATCACTTCGGTTACCATCATTTTGCTATTGGAGTGTTGGCGATGGGTAAAAACACAGCGTCTTGCCCACAGATGCGGCGGCAGATGATTATCAAAACCTTTTGTTTTCAAAGCATGATCGACTAATCGAAACAGCATATCATGCGCAGAGAGTCGTGTGAATTCAAATGCTTGGCGTTCGATCAAAGGATTAAAAAACAGTGCCAACCCCAGCGCTTTTTGACCTAACCCGTTGAAAAACGGCCAATGCTTTTTGAGCGTGGCGCGTGCAGTCACAGTATGGCCGAATACCACAGGGTGTTGATCACAACAGAGCAATACGTTGCGGCTAATAACTTGCTCGGTCAAGCGTAATTGCAAAGGACTTTGCTCGCTCAGATGCAGTTTGCTTGCACCCTGAAATGTGCGGATAATCTGAAATTGGTCTGAGTGACGTTTCAGCTTGAGCGTCAGTGACCCAGTATCGGTCAGCCAGTGGCGATGATGTGGTTCTATCCGGGGAACATACGTTTGCCAAGGTGACTGTTGGCTGCCGCTCATTCTGGAGCTCCCAAATTATTCGAATTGGGAGTAATCGTTGGTTCTGAGTGAATGGAAATAGGTTCAAATGCGACGGTTACAGCGGCATTGAGTAGAGGCAAGCCTTCGACTAATGCAGGAAGCGTTTTTAAAAATTCAGTTTGATGGACGGGTAATGATATGAGTGAGGCCTGTACATCAAATGCCAAGCCACATGAACCACAGTTGGCATAGCCATTGTGCAGGCGCAACTGATCGGGATAAACCTTAAACAAGGTCTCACAATGGGGGCATTGAGCACCAAAGTTCATCGAAGCAATCATCCCGCCTAAACAAAATCAGTGAATGGTTCCGTGGTCGTGATCGTGATCATGGTGGTGATCGTCACCATCATGCACATGGCCGTGGGCGATTTCTTCTTCGGTGGCTACACGTACGTCGGTTACTTTGACTGCGCAGCGCAAAGCCATGCCAGCCAGCGGATGATTGCCATCTAAAACGACTTTATCGCCTGCGATATCGGTAACAGTGAAATACTCCATATCATCTTCGCTACCGCCTTCTGGAATACCTTCAAACATCATGCCGGTTTCGATTTCCTCTGGGAACAATGAGCGGTCTTCAACGCGCACCAATTCGGCATCGTATTCGCCAAAGGCATCGTCCGGCTCGAGTTGGATGGTGGTTTCGAAGCCTACATCTTGGCCTTCCAGAGCCTCTTCAATTTTAGGGAAAAAGTCATCGTAACCGCCGTGCAAGTAAGTGAAGCCTTCTCCTGATGTTTGCTCGATGAAGTTATTTTGTGCATCCGTAACTGACATAGACAGGGTAACAACAGTATTTTTTGCAACTTTCATAATAAAATCTTTCTTAGATAGGTGTTTTGCGTGTAACGCAGATATTTTTCAGCATTATACGCGACAGAATGCGCTGTCGTGCGGAATTTCCGATGAGATTTTATGGCATTGAGCTTAGGCATTTTGTGTGAAAAATCGTTCATGCATTTCATCCAAACCAAAGGTTTTAAGCAGTTCGTTGAGACGCTGTGCAGCATTTTTATTGTATTGGGTGTGTCCTTGAGGTGTACGCTGGCGACTGGCAATGATCAGTTCATTTTTCATCGAGCGCTCCCACCCAACCAGCTCCGTAACTGAAACGCTGTAACCATGCGCTTGTAGCTGCAAACAACGCAGGACATTGGTCAAATGGCTGCCAAATTCGCGCGTATGAATCGGAAAACGCCAAATTTCCGAGATGGGATTGGCTAAATTTTGCGCTTTATTTTTCCGTAAAAAGCTTGCTACTTCAGCTTGACAGCAAGGCACCAGCACGATGTGCTCGGCATTTTTCGCCAATGCAAACCGAATTGCATCGTCAGTCGCTGTGTTGCAAGCATGTAAGGCAGTGACAACATCAATATGCTCAGGCAGAGCATCAGAGACTATGGATTCAGCGACCGATAGATTGAGAAAATGCATGCCGCCAAAGCCCGCTTTCTGTGCCAATTCTTGTGAACGGGTCACCAGATCAGGGCGGGTTTCGATACCGTAGATCGTGGCTTTTTCAGCCGAGAGTTTTTGTGGCTTAAAAAACAAGTCGTAGATAATGAAGCCCAAATAGGATTTGCCCGCACCATGATCAACTAAGCTCAGCGTATCTTTTTTACTTAAGATATCTTCGAGTAAAGGTTTAATAAAATTAAATAAATGATAGATTTGTTTGAGTTTTCTTCTGGAGTCTTGGTTGATTTTCCCATCATTAGTCAAAATGTGCAACGCTTTGAGCAGATCAACAGATTGCTCGGGGCGAACTTCATACGCCGTCGATTTGTCGAGCTTTTTCGGCTTGGCGCCCAGAATTTTGCTGGATTTTGCCGAACTCATGACTGTGCCTTTGAATCTGTTTTTCGATAATCAACAAAGTCAAAATCCAAACCACTGGTTTCATCGTGGTGTGATTCGCGCCAGACTTCTTGCCATTGCTGTGGATTGATTTCCGGGAAAAACGCATCAGCGTCGAAGTTTTGTTTCACTTCAGTCAGTAGTAGGCGATCAGATAAATTCTCGTTCATCGCCTGTGCATAAATTTGTGCACCACCAATGACGAATAGTTCATCTGTGTCGGTTTGCCGAGCCGCTTCGATGGCCTGAGCCAAGCTATTGACAATGATGCAGCCGGCGATATCGCCGTTTTTCATTTGCTTGGAGACGATGATGTTGGTGCGGTTCGGCAGAGGACGTCCGATGGAGTCATAGGTTTTGCGTCCCATAATAATTGGGTGATTCTGCGTGGTGCGTTTGAAAAACTTTAAATCCTCAGATAGATGCCAGAGTAATTGATTGTCTTTGCCCAGTGCATGATTGCTGGCGATGGCGGCAATGATGGTAATGCGTGGTGTTGATTTCATGAAATGATTAAGTTGGCTGACGATAAAATGAACGTGCTGAAAATGATACCAAATTAATACATTGGATGCGTCCATTTTAATTATCGAAATTTTTTATGGCGTTTGCTGTAAAAAATAACATAATTTTTTTTATTTGAACAAAAATCACACTAATAATTTATTTGGTTATCGGTATACTTCGCAAAAAATTTCACCATACATTTAATGCCATGATAGGTGAAAATTTTGAAAAACGTCAATATGGGTGTTTGATTAAAGGAGATGATTATGCGTATCGGTGTACCTAAGGAAATTAAAAATAATGAAAATCGTGTTGGATTGATCCCTGAAAATGTGCGAGAGTTGGTCGCGCATGGTCACGAAGTTTGGGTCCAAACCAATGCGGGTCAAGGTATAGGAGCAGAGGATGCCGTATATCAAGCCGCTGGCGCGAGCATCAAAACTACTGCCGCAGAGATTTTTGCTCAGTGTGAGATGATTATCAAGGTCAAAGAACCGCAGAAAGTGGAGTATGAACAATTGCGTGATGGTCAAATTTTGTTTACCTACCTGCATTTGGCTCCGGATCCAGAGCAAACTGAAGGGCTTCTTAAGTCCGGCTGTATCGGTCTCGCGTATGAGACGGTGACTGCGGATAATCGCACGCTGCCATTGCTTGCCCCAATGTCTGAAGTGGCGGGGCGCATGGCGGTGCAAGTCGGTGCATATGCCTTGCAAAAACCAGAAGGTGGTTTGGGTGCGCTGCTCGGCGGCGTTCCAGGTGTAGCGCCTGCCAATGTCGTGGTGCTTGGCGGTGGCGTCGCGGGTCTGAACGCGACTAAAATGGCGGTTGGCATGGGTGCCAATGTGATGGTATTTGACCGCAACATTGACCGTCTGCGTTACTTGGACGATATTTTTGGCAATCAAATCAAAACCATTTTTTCAACCGGCGGCGCGGTCGAAGCTGCTGTGATGGCAGCGGATTTGGTAATCGGTACGGTATTGATTCCGGGTGCGAATGCGCCGAAATTAATTCCGCAAACCTTGCTCAAGAAAATGAAAAAAGGCGCGGTGATTGTAGACGTCGCGATTGATCAAGGGGGATGCGCGGAAACCTCCAAAGCGACCACACACGAAAATCCAACCTATGTGGTCGATGGTGTGGTGCATTACTGTGTGGCTAATATGCCGGGCGGCGTACCCCGCACATCAACCTATGCCTTGAACAATGCAACTTTGCCGTATGCGCTGGCGATAGCGAACAAGGGCGTCAAACAAGCATTGCTTGACGATCCACATTTACTCAATGGTCTGAATGTATGCAAAGGCCAATTAACCTACAAGGCAGTGGCTGAGGCACAGAATTTGAGCTACGTATCAGCCAAAGATGCTGTCAACGCACTGTAAAAAATACAATCACACAGAGCAAAAGGAGCCATTGGCTCCTTTTTTCATTCAAATTTACTTATTAAAGCTGAAACGGTTCTGCGACCGCAGGTTTTTTCGGTTCAGGTAAAATTTGTACAATAATGATGCCTGCAACGATCAATGCGCCACCTAAATATCCATACCAGCTTAAACGCTCGCTTAAAAATACAGCTCCAGCCAGCGCAGCAAACACAGTTTCACCCGATAAAATGATGGCGGCTTCGGCAGGGCGGGCGTAGCGCTGACCGATGACTTGACCGGTAAAGCCGATTCCAACCGAGATAAATACCATATAGGCCAAAGGCCAGAATACGTTGGATAGATTATTCCAATCAAATGTTTCCAATGGTAGTGAAAACAACATGGCCAACGCTCCGCAAACAATAAATTGCCCCCATGCAACCAATAATGGCGCGTGTAAACGATCCGCTAAACCACCTACCCACAACACATGCAAAGTGAATGGAATGACAGTGCCGAGGACCCATAGATCACCGACGTTCAAATCAATCTTACCGGCTCCGGTCAAAAGCCAAGTGCCGATCAAACACCCCAATGCGGCTGGCCAGACCACCCAATGCACTTTGCGTTTGTAAAAAATCAGCCCAAGTAACGGCACCAGCGGTACATACAAACCGGTGAGAAAACCTGCATTTGTGACGGTGGTATATTTCATACCGATTTGTTGCAAAGAGGTTCCCGCACACAGCAGCAGTCCCATTAGAATGATCTGCCACCAGTCTTTGCTCGTGACTTTTGGTGCGGTAGTGGCTTGTTTCAAACTCTTCCACTCCATCCAAACCAGAGGGCTGATCAGTATGGCCCCAAGCAAAAATCGTGTGCCGGTGAACGTCAGAGCTCCGATATAAGGCGCAGCGATGGATTGAGGAACGAAAGCGCAGCCCCAGGCGCATGCACAGATAAGTAGAAGTAGATTGGCTTGCGCACGAGTTAATATTCGATTCATACCGGAAAACTGGTTTTGTTTGTAATTTTTTAAAAAGTAACTATACTTGTTTTAGTTGTTTATTAATA
>CAYZVI010000069.1:0-7654 GCA_964481695.1 uncultured Hydromonas sp.
GATAGAACACGGCCATGAAGCGTTTGACCACGAGGTCGTAGAGTTTTTGCTCCGGTTCGGACAGGTGTTTGGGGGCTTGCAGCGTCGGGATGATGGCGAAGTGATCGGATACTTTACTGTTGTCAAAAATCCGTTTGTTGGGCTTAACCCATTGATTTTTTTCGATTTGCTGGGCAAATCGGGTGTAGTTATCTTGCTCCTTGAGCATACCGACGGTTTGTTTGACCGTGTTCAGGTAGTCTTCGGGCAGGGCTTTGGAATCGGTACGCGGATAGGTCAGCACTTTGTGCTTTTCGTACAACGCCTGCGCCAAACCGAGGGTGTTTTTCGCGGAGAAGCCAAAGCGCGCGTTCGCTTCGCGCTGCAAGCTGGTGAGGTCAAACAACGCGGGCGCCATTTGCGTGGTCGGCTTAGACTCTTCGGTCACCGTGCCGTCGTGCCCTTTGCACGCCATGACCACAGTGTCGGCGGCGGTTTTGCTCCACAGGCGGTTGTCTTTGCGTTCGGGATCGGCGAGATTGTCCTTGGCGTTTTTGTCAAATTTTGGGTCGAACCAGCGGCCGGTGTACACGCCCTGCGCGCAGACGAATTCGGCGTGTACTTCCCAGTAGTCGCGCGAGACGAAACGGCGAATCGCCTCTTCGCGTTCAACCACGATGGTCAGCGTCGGGGTCTGTACGCGGCCGACGGTGGTCAGGAAAAAGCCGCCGTCGCGCGAGTTGAACGCGGTCATGGCGCGCGTGCCGTTAATCCCGACCAGCCAATCCGCCTCAGAACGCGAGCGTGCTGCATCGGCCAGATTGAGCATTTGCGCATCTGTGCGCAAATCCGCCAGCCCGTCGCGAATCGCTTGCGGGGTCATGCTTTGCAGCCACAGGCGTTGCGATGGTTGTTTGGCCTTGGTGTACTGCATGATGTAGCGGAAAATCAGCTCGCCTTCGCGCCCCGCGTCACATGCGTTGATCACGTGGTCGATGTCCTTGCGACGCAACAGTTTGGCCAATGATTTGAGTTTCGCCTCCGATTTGGCAATTGGTTTGAGATCAAAATGCGGCGGAATATGCGGCAGATGCGTGAAGCTCCATTTGCCGCGTTTGATCTCGTATTCCTCGGGAACCACTAATTCGAGCAAATGACCGACCGCCGAGGCAATCACATACTGTTCATTCTCATGGTGATCGTCTTTTTTCACACAGCCGCCGACCGCACGCGCGATGTCGTTGGCGACAGAAGGTTTCTCGGCAATAATCAGGGTTTTGCTCATTGGCGGCTCAATTTCTCATAATGCCGAAACCCACGTCAGGGGCGTGGGTTCGACCAAAATTTTTAAATTCGGGGTCATCATACCTGCGTTAACCGCATCAATGCAAGCGCGGCGCACGATTATCCCGCGCTCATGCAATCAATCCGTGTGCATTTGTCCACAGCCAGCGAACAATCATCTGCAATGCCAAGGCCGTTACCGTCCATTTCAGCAACCACACGCCGCGCGCCTCATTCACCTTACCTCGTAAAAATTTACCGATGTATGAGCCGAGCACCGAACCACTCAACATCATCGCCATCATCGCACCATAACGCCAGAAGGCGAACCCCGCCGCAACATAGGCAATCACCTTAAAGGTATGCATCAGCGCCATCATGGCCGACTGCGTGATAATCGCCTCATCCTTTTTTAAGCCTTGATGCAGCAACACCGAAGGCAAAATCAAACCCATAGATCCAATGAACAGCGACGTACTGGTCAGAAAAAACCCCAGCACCATCATATTATTGAACAAAATGCCTGAGCGCTGCACCAGCCGCGTCCAAGTGACCAACAATATAAATATGCCCAAAATCAGCGGCAGATACGCAAACGAAAAATCCGCCAACAGGAAAGAGCCGAGCAATCCGCCCACAACCGCTCCGGGAACAAACGGCACGATCAAACGCCACGCAGCCAAGCGCCAATCGAGCGCCAAGCGCGACAAATTACTGATGAGCTGTGTCGCCCCGTGAATCGGAATCACCAAGTTCGGCGCCAAGACATTCGGCAAAGTCGCCAACAGCGTCATGCCGCCGCCCACGCCAATGACTGCCGTCAATGCCGAAGTGGTTGCGCACAAAACAAACAAGCCCACTTCATTCCAAGTGACCATGTTAAAATACCCAAAAATCAAGGATTGTAGACGCAAGCACCGCCCTGCACAAGCCCGCACCCGTATGAAGAAGCATCGGCATTTTAGCCAAAAGACACTTTGCCCGCCATGAACTCAAACGCACTCGCCACCGAAACCATCGTTGCCATCGCCACCGCTCCGGGGCGCGGCGGCATCGGCGTGATTCGCGCCTCGGGTACGCAAGCGGGTATTTTGGCATTGGCTGAAAAAATATGTCAGCGAGCACTGACATCTCGCCATGCGCATTACGCCGCATTCTATGATGCAGACGGCCAAGCGATTGACCACGGCATCGCGCTCTACTTCCCCGCGCCGCACTCCTACACCGGCGAGCACGTGCTCGAATTGCAAGGACACGGCGGCCCAGTGGTCATGCAACTGCTGTTGCGCCGCTGTCTGAATGCCATCCCCAACATCCGCCTCGCGCACGCGGGCGAATTCACCCAGCGCGCCTTTCTCAATGACAAAATGGACTTGGCGCAGGCCGAAGGCGTCGCCGATCTGATCGAAGCCGCCACCGAATCCGCCGCGAAAAGCGCGGTGCGCTCGCTCTCGGGCGAATTCTCCAGCAAAATTCACACGCTGGTGCAGCAGATCATTCATCTGCGTATGCTGGTCGAAGCGACGCTGGATTTCCCCGAAGAAGAAATCGACTTTTTGCAAAAAGCCGATGCCTTTGGTCAACTCGACCGCATCCAGACTCAGCTCGGCCAAGTGCTGCAATCAGCCAAACAAGGCGCGATTTTGCGCAACGGTGTGAATGTGGTTTTACTCGGGCAACCAAATGTTGGTAAATCCTCACTTTTAAATGCGCTGGCGGAAAAAGACATTGCCATCGTCACCGACATCGCCGGCACGACACGCGACACCGTCAGCCAAGCCATCCAAATTGACGGCGTACCGCTGAATATCATCGACACCGCCGGACTGCGCGACACCGACGACGTGGTTGAAAAAATCGGCATCGAACGCACATGGGCGGCGGTCGAAAATGCGGATGTGGTGCTGCATTTGACCGATGCCCGCAATGACGATCACTCAGCTGCCGCACATGCTGACGATGCACTGCTGACCCAGTTGCGCGAACGCATCGGCACTCATGCGCCGTTTCTCACTCTGCGCAACAAGATTGATCTGAACGCTACCACGCATACCGACGACACCGACACCCTCGCCATCAGCGCGAAGACCGGCGCAGGTCTGCCTGAACTGCGTGCACGCCTGCTGCGCATCGTTGGCTTTGAAACCACGCAAACTGACACCTTTATCGCGCGCGAACGTCACCTCACCGCTCTGCGCGCGGCGGATGAGCACCTGCAAATGGCGTATGCGCACGCGCTGACGCAGGATCAAAAACTCGATTTATTCGCTGAGGAGCTGCGCCTCGCGCAGGAACAGCTCAATACCATCACCGGCGAGTTTACTTCCGACGATTTGCTCGGCGTGATTTTCTCGAGTTTTTGCATTGGTAAATAAACCAGACATGCATCTCTATTGATTAAAATTTAATCAAACAATTCATCCAAGCGAAAATATTCGAGCTTTTGCCGCGACTCAAGAGCCGATTGGCTGATGCGGATCATTTTTGCCGCCACTTGCTCACCGCGTATTGGGCGATAACGCTGCAATCCCGGAATTTTGCAAATCAAAGGCAACAACCACGCACCCAACTGCTCACCCACCCGATGCTCGGGGCGCTCACCCAATAGCAAAGACGGTTGAACGATGCTGATGCGCTCGAATGGTAATGCGCTGATCTTCTGCTCCAGTTCGCCTTTCATCTGCAAATAGGCATTGCGGCTGCGGGCATCCGCACCACTGGATGAGACGAGGACATAATGCCGCACGCCTTGCTGAGCAGCCAACTGCGCAGCAGCGAATTGATAATCGACATCCACCACACGCTGCGCGGCGATGGAGCCTGCTTGCTTTAGCGTTGTACCCAGACAAGAGAACAGCACGTCGCCTTGAAACAGTTCACGATAGCGCGACAGATCAGCAAAATCAACTACGTGATTCTGTACTTTGGGGCTGTCGTAGCGCACCGCTCGGCGTGTCAGTGTCAATATTCGCTCGAACTCATTGCTTTGCACCAATTGCGCTACCAACGCGCGCCCTACCAAGCCCGTCGCACCGATGACTATGGCTGTTTGTTTCATATTCATCCCCATCGCTCGTAAAAAACCACTGGATGCTTCTCGCTCCAGTGGCTTTAATGGTACCAGCGTTGCGGATTATTTGCCTTTAACTTGGCAAAAGCGATCGCGTGCCGCCACCGCCGTGTCGGTGTAGTCACTGAATAAACCATCAATGCCCGTCGCAAAGTAGGTGGCATAATCGTTATACGGATCGCCGTTGTCGTCTGCGGTTAAATGTTTGGCTTCGTTGCGGAAGGTATATAGATGCACCTTGAGATTCAAAGCGTGCGCACGCTTGACCAGATCATTGGCCGGCAAGCGGTATTTTTTGCCATCCGCATCGGTGCGATAGGAAGCAACGTAGACTTTCCACGGGCCGATGCCGTTGGCGGTTTGAGCCACTTCTTTGAGGTTATCGGGTTGGAGCATGTCGGCGTAGGTACGCGTATCGCCTTGGTTGACAAAGTCGTAGGGACGAATGGTGGCGATGCTGCCGTCTTTGTTGACATCATCCGCGTCGAGCAAATAAATCAGCGGCACTTGGGTCATTTTTTTCAGAGCTTTGAGGTTGGTTAACTCAAAGGACTGAATGAACACCGGCGCATTGGCGCGATTCAGATCATATTTTTTCAAAATGTCGATCAATTGGCTTTCAAACCCCAAACCCAAAGCGCGGTGCCAAGTGGGGTGTTTGGTTTCGGGGTACACACCGATTTCACGGCCAACTTTTTTCGACATGTCGGCGCGCAGTTTAAGGATTTCTTCGAAGGTGGGGATTTCAAATTGCCCGTCGTATTGCGTTGAACGATCGGCGCGCGGCTGTTTGGCACGCAAGGTTTTGATTTGCGCGAGGGTCAAATCAGAGGCAAACCAGCCTTCTTCATCTTTACCGTCGACATTCATGGTACGTTTGTATTTGGCAAACTCGGGACGCGTGGCGATATCAGTAGTATCTTTTAAATTCGGCTCATGACGCGCGATCAGCACACCGTCTTTGGTCGATACCAAATCCGGCTCGATGAAGTCCGCGCCCAATTCAATTGCCTTGGTATAACCAGCCAAAGTGTGATCGGGCATGTAACCCGATGCGCCACGGTGGGCGATCACGAGCGGTTTTTTACCATCCAGTGTTGGGCATTGTGTTGCGGTATTTGCCTGTGTCACACTCATTGCCAAGCCTCCTGCCATAATCAATGCAATTAAGCTGGGCTTGATGATACTGGAAAAATGAAATGCCATGTCCGCTCCTGTGTAATATGGATGAAAATCGTGAAATACTGCAGCATCGTATTAAAGTTACATGACACAACGATGAACAGAGCGGATTAGACATAAAAAAACCGCTCAGCGTGACTGAGCGGTTTTGATGGGGCGAATGAAAATTACTTCGCACATTTCTCGCATTTAACTGCATTGTAGGCCAATGCGCCCAAAACGCCACCGATGATCGGCGCAACCCAGAACAACCACACTTGAGACAAAGCCGCAGTGTCAGCAAACAACGCCACACCCAATGAGCGCGCAGGATTCACCGAAGTATTGGTCACAGGGATAGAAACCAAGTGAATTAAGGTCAAGCACAAACCGATGGCAATTGGAGCAAAACCGGCAGCCGCGTCTTTGTGCGTAGAACCCATGATCACGAACAGGAAGATTGCTGTCATTACCACTTCAATCGCAAAAGCAGCGCCCAAACCATATTTGCCGGGTGATAAATCGCCATAACCATTGGATGCAAAGCCGCCTGCCACAAAACCTGCTTTACCCGATGCGATGAAAAACAACACTGCGCCCGCAACGATACCGCCTACCACTTGCGCGGCGATATAGCCCGCAGCATCCTTAGCTGGGAAACGACCACCCGCAACCAAGCCCAAAGTGACCGCAGGATTAAAATGACCACCAGAGATATGGCCGACGGTATAGGCCATGGTTAATACCGTCAAACCAAAAACCAATGAAACGCCAACAAAGCCAATACCCAAATTGCTGCCTTCGCCATTAAAACCGGCAGCTAAAACCGCACTGCCACAACCTGCAAACACCAACCAAAAAGTGCCGAAAATTCGGCCAATAATTTATTCATCAGAATCCCCTTACGTAAATTTAAATCATGACAAAGATAGTTAAAAGCGCAGATTTTTTACCATCATCCTTTAATTAGAAATTCAAAAATGCACTCCGAGTTGAATGCCCGCGCCCAATACATGCATTTTCTTGAAATCAGCAACTGGCATTGCGCCCATTGGCGTATCGACAGCCACAGTTTGATTTTTATACCAGTTGTAATGCACACCGCCGCTGATATCGACATTTTTATGGATGGCATATTTGACACCAACATTCAAACCATAACCTTTGTCGGGCGGTCCCAATGGCGAAACCGGCGCACCATTACCGGTGTCATAGGTCAGCACCACACTGCCTGACAACTTTTCGGTCAACTGACGCCCCAGACCCAATTTAAATTCCCATGAATCTTTAGGAAAAGAGACTAAGCTCGTTTGAGTCATCGCTTCATAATTCTGAGGGCTCAATTTAAACTGTTTCCAGTTGACCCAGCGCACGCCGGTAATCAGCTGTGTTTTGGGCATGATTCCGGTCAGAAAGTCTAAATTGACCGATTGTGGCAGTTTAAATTTCAAGTCCGAAGCAGGAAGCGTTTGCCCAGAAAAACTTTCTGTCACGGCTTTTGAATACTTAGCGGAGGAGCGATAGGTTAAGGCAGCGCGTAATGCAATGTCTGGTTTCTCATAGGCGACACCGGCCACATAACCCCATGCGCCGTCTTTGGGTAAATTCACCGCATAATGGGGCGTTCATCAACTCGCGCCCCATTCGCGGTCGCGTAGCGACCGCGAATTGCCTGTTGATACACTTGGCAAGGCAACCGAACCTTTAACGCTGTAGTAGGCAGGGCCACCATAAACCCAGATGTTTTGTGCTGGTTTATAGGCGGCCAATGCGGTTAATGCATGCACTTTAGCGTGCGCTTGCATATCACTGGTCGGTGACATCGTGTACGGCGTTGGATTGTATTTCACGTCAATACCAAAAGGCTGATCGTATCCCAACGCCAGAGCGAGTTTCTCATTCACCTGATATTTAACCGATGCGCTCACCGGCGTGAAGTTTTCACCCACGTTTCCCGTCGGTGAACCTTCAGCCACGTCGGTACCTTTGACCGAAGGTGACACTACGGCAACGCCAACCGCCGCATTGTTACCCGACTCAAATAGGTAATTCACATTTTGATCGGTTCGTGACAGTGCTGCTGCATGTGCACTCATAAACGGAAAAGCCAAAACCACCATTAAAAAGCCTGTGCGAAGCCTCATTCTTTGTCTCCTAAGG
>CAYZVI010000070.1:0-3344 GCA_964481695.1 uncultured Hydromonas sp.
TCTGAACGCCTTCACGGTCAAGGCCTACGACGGCACGGAAGCTTCCGCCACCGCCATCCAGGTCAAGGTCAATGCTGCGGCGGTCAACGACGCGCCGACGCTGACTACGATCAGCACGATCACGGGTGGCACGGAAGACCAGTTCAAGGAGATCAGCTACGCTGATCTGCTTGCTGCGGCCAACGAAGCCGACGTGGATAGCGCCACGCTCTCCTTCCGCATCGAAGCGGTGAGCACGGGCACGCTGCAGAAGTGGAACGCCACCAACAGCACCTGGGAAGCGGTGACGGCTGGCACCACCCTGATCTCCACGGGCGAGAAGGTGCAGTGGAAGGGTGCGCAGGACGCCAACGGCGATCTGAACGCCTTCACGGTCAAGGCCTACGACGGCACGGAAGCTTCCGCCACCGCCGTCCAGGTCAAGGTCAATGCTGCGTCGGTCAACGACGCGCCGTTCAACACTGTACCTGGTGCGCAGACGGTCATTGAGGACACGGCACTGGCCTTCACGGGCGCGGCGCTGATCAGCGTCAACGATCCAGATGGCAACCTGGCTACCACGCAACTGAGTGTCAACAATGGCACGCTGAACGTCGACCTGGCAGGTGGTGCAAATATCAGTTCTGGAGACAATGGCACCAGCACGCTGACCCTGTCGGGCACGCAGACGCAGATCAACGCGGCTCTGGCCACGCTGAGCTACCAGGGCAACGCGGACTTCAACGGCAGCGACACGTTGACGGTCGTTTCAACCGACAGTACCGGAACGCCGCTGAGCGACACTGACACGGTGGCGATCACGGTCAACGCAGTCAGCGACTTCGATATCTATACTCGCGGTGATAAAAATCCCGCTCCGAATACCGTTGCTGAAAATGCTACAAACGGTACCCCTGTGGGTGTCATAGCTGATGCTACTGATGCCGATGTAGGGGCGACTGTTTCTTACAGCTTGGTTTCCGACGAACAAGGCGCGGCCTACACGGCAGGGGAGTTCAGCATTGGCAATAGCGACGGCATCGTCAAGGTCGCCGGTCCCATTGACTACGAAGCGTCTGTTACCAAGACCCGAACCATCTATGTGAAGGCAACCTCGACGGATGGTTCTACTGCTATTCAGTCGTTCGTCATCGACGTCACAGACGTCAATGAGGCGCCGACGGCGATTGCGCTGAGCAACCCGGCGATCACGGAGAATGTCAACACTACCAGCCGGGTTGAAGTGGCTACGATCACCGTCACCGACGATGCTCTGGGTACCGAAACCTTGACGCTGGGCGGCGCCGATGCAGGCAAGTTCGAGATCGATGGCGGCAAGCTGTACCTGAAGGCTGGCCAAGTCGTGAATTTCGAGGGGCAGCCCTCTTACGCGGTCGAGGTGAGGGCAACGGATAACGCCGACGCAACCTTGACCATGACCCAGGCTTTCACGCTGACGGTGACCGACGTCAACGAAGCACCGACGGCGATTGCCCTGTCGGCCAACACGATCGCTGAAAACACGACCATCCCTGCGGTGACTCCGGGTGTGTCGGGTGGTGTGAAGATTGGCGACCTGACGGTGACCGATCCGGACGCCGCCGGCAATAACAACGTTCTGACTCTGGAAGGCGCGGATGCGGCTTCCTTCGAGATTCGCGACAACGCGGGCACGAAGGAGCTGTACTACGTGGGCACAAGTCCAAACTACGAGGGCAAGCCCACGTACAACATCAGCGTGAAGTCCACTGACGGTCTGCTGACTTACAGCGAAGCGTTGACTATCAACGTGACCAACGTCAACGAGGCACCAACTAACATCACGCTATCGGCTAGCACCGTAGCGGAAAATGCTCTGGCAGAGACCGAAATCGCTACGCTTGGCGCTGTTGACCCGGATGCTGGAACCACATTCACCTACGCTTTGGTGGCTGGTGATGGCACCAACGACGCAGACAACGGTCTGGTGGAAATCGTGGATGGCAAACTCCGCGTCAAGGCGGGTACTGTCATCGATTTCGAGACCAACCCAAGCCTTGCCATCAACGTGCAAGTCACCGATAACGGCACGCCGGGCTTGACCTACACCAAGGCTCTGACCGTCACCGTTACAGACGTCAACGAAGCCCCCACAGCTGTATCGTTGACCAATACCACCACCAGCCTGGATGAAAACACAAGTACCGCTACTCGTATAGAGGTCGGCACCTTATCCATCACTGACGATGCGCTTGGTACCAACGCAGTATCACTGACAGGAACTGATGCCGCCAGCTTCGAAGTCGCCGATGGAAAGCTCTACCTCAAGGCGAATACTGTGCTCAACTATGAAGCCAAGTCCAGTTACTCCGTTACTGTGAACGTGGCTGACAGTGGTGTTGCAGGAAGCACTGCGGTGACTGCCAATTACTCGCTTTCGCTTAACCCCATCAACGAATTCCCGATCAACTTCCTTCCGGATGCCGACACGGATCCCAACACGATTGCCGAGAATTCGGATGTTGGTTCATTGGTCCAAGTAACTGCACTTGCCCAAGATGGCGACGGTGGAACTACTGTCACCTATTCCCTGGTAGCCGATGCGCAAGGCAATCAGTACACTGCAAATCTCTTCCAAATCGATCCGAACTCAGGTGTGGTTAGCGTTCTTGGCGCTCTTAACTACGAGAGTGCGACGAGTTACACCATTTTTGTGAAGGCGGAATCCAGCGATGGTTCTATCGCCTACAAAAGCTTCACGATTTCGATCGCCAACGTTGACGAGGTTGCGCCGACAATCACCAGTGGCGATACGGCCACGGCGATCGACGAGAACAGCGGTGCCAACCAGACAGTATACACAGCCACTTCGACTGATGCAGAGGTTGTCAGTGGCAGCACCACCTACAGCCTGAAGGCGGGCAGCGATGCCGGATTGACCATTGATGCAACGAGCGGTGCAGTAACGCTGACGGCTAACCCAGACTATGAAACCAAGCCGAGTTACAGCTTCACGGTGGTGGCGACAGATGCAGCCAATAATGCTTCAGAGAGGCTTGTTACGTTAGCAATTAATAATGTTGAAGAAGAAGCGATCAGCACCAACGGTGTGACCGTGATTGGCACGGCCCAAGAGGGTAACAGCCTGACGGCGGCCCTGGTGGCGACCGATGAAGATGGCGCGATCACTGGCACGACGTACCAGTGGCAAGAGCGCAGCGGTGCAGGCACCGAGGGTGATCCGTACGTCTGGACGAATCTGGCTGACAAGACCAGCGCCACGCTGGCCATCCCTGAGGATCAGAGCTACGTGGGCAAGGTGGTGCGTGCGGTGGCGACCACGACCGACGCGCTGACTGGCACGACCGAGTTCCTGGGCGAGGCCC
>CAYZVI010000070.1:3444-7620 GCA_964481695.1 uncultured Hydromonas sp.
TGGGCAAGGTGGTGCGCGCTGTGGCGACCACGACCGACGCGCTGACTGGCACGACCGAGTTCCTGGGCGAGGCCCAGACCATCGTCAACGTGGACGACGAAGCCACGGGCACGCTGGCCGTGACCGGCACCGCCGCAGAAGGCGGCAGCCTGGTGGCTGCCCTGACGACCGTGGTGGATGCCGACGGCAACACCACCACCGCCTACAAGTGGCAGGAAGTGACCAGCGGTGCAGGCACCCAGGAGTCGCCGTACGTCTGGGCCGACATCAGCGGCGCCACCAACGCCACCCTGAGCATCCCGGCTGACCAGAGCTACGTGGGCAAGGTGGTGCGCGCTGTGGCGACCACGACCGACGCGCTGACTGGCACGACGACGTTCTATGGCACGGCCCAAGCGGCCATCGCCAACGTCAACGACGTTCCCACCGGCAATGTCACAATTTCAGGTACACCCATTGAAGGACAAACTCTGACCGCAGTGACCTCTACCCTGGCGGACGATGACGGCTTGGGCAGTTTCAGTTACCAATGGAAGGCAGATGGCGTAAACATCAATGGTGCTACATCAAGCACCTTGGTTCTGGACGATCCCCATGTTGGTAAATCCATCACCGTAACGGTCAGCTATACGGATGGACAATTGACATCCGAAACCAAGACATCGGCAGCCACAGCAAACGTTACTGGCATCAATGAATTCGACATCCTCTTCTCAGACGACAACAGCAATGTTGTGTATGTCAGCGAAGGGCTTGTGGAGAACGCACTTGTCGGTGTAAACGTCGACTGTTCGGATGCCGATGGCGGGACAACCATTACGTACAAACTGGTAACCGATTTCACTGGCGCTGTGGATTACACGGGCAATGAATTCAAGGTCAACAGCAGCACAGGGGCCGTCAGTGCCGGCTCGCAGTTCCTGGTGTATGACTCAGTGACGCCAGCCAACAACGACCGCACCATTTTCGTTAAGGCCACGTCGAGTGATGGTTCAGAGGCTATCCAGGTTTACAACCTGAAAGTCACCGATGATCCCAACTTCTTCTGGGATTCCGATACCGGTAACACGATCACGGGGACTTCTAGCGCGGATAGAGTCTTCGGTAATGGTGGTAACGATGAGATTATCGCTGGCCTCGGCGTAGATACTATTGAGTCCGGAAATGGTGCTGACCAGATCTCTCTCACTATTGGTAGCAGTGCTGAGTCTGATTATGTGGTCTATCAGATCAACTCTGTGAATGGTGTCCAAACTGCGGCCGATTCACCAGCTTATGGTTCGAACACTGGTTACGACATCATTACAGGCGTCGAAACTGCGCGTGATGTTCTGGTGTTCAATGAATTTGTTCCGGGTACTGGTCGCAAGCTCGACGGGACAAATGGCTCCAGTGTTTCCGGAGTTAGTAATACCGCTATCACTAGCAGCGCCAGCGTATTGGTGGTCGAGGGTTCCGCAGTAGCAGGTGACCAGAATTTGACTGCAAACATCGCTTCTGCAATAAATACGGCATTTGATTTGAGATCCCTTGAAGATGGCGAGGAAATGCTATTCAGTGTGAAAGCAGCAGATATCGATAATAAACCTGGTACTAGCCAATACTGGGTGGGTATTTTCAACAACACAGTCGTTGATGATGGGAATAGTGCTTCTGAAATCCAAGTGGTTGCCTTGGTCACACAAGCAGACGGCGGAGGCATCGATTGGGATAACTTCCGTAATGAAGTGCCTTTGACACCACTGATCGGAGGAACTCCCAATAGCACGACCCTTACGTTTGATAGCACTCCGACAGATGATGCAACGAAAACTCCGTTTACAGACCCTGTGACCAGTGGAACAAGTCACTTCCCCATTGTTGTCGGCAACCGTTTCATGGGAATGACTTATGTTTCCGATTTCGAGCCCGGTGTGACGCAGTTGCCGGTTCCGCCGACATTCTTGGGTACTGGTGACAACGAAGTCCACGACCAGCAATTCGAGGTTTTTTACGGTTCGTACGATTCCTCTACGGGAATTTTCACGGTGAGCAGTACCCCGTCCTCTTCCCCCAGTGTGCCCACGTCTCACACTTTGATTCTTTATGACAACGACAGCACTTCCAATGTCGAGTTCATCGAAGGACTGGTGTTTGACGGGTTCATGCAGGAACCGAGCTGGAGTATCACCAATGGCGGAACCGCAAACGCGACCCTGCAATTCACGCCGCCGGCCGGTACTTTGTACGGTACCCCGGGTGCCGATACATTGACCGGCACTGTATCGGCTGAGTTGATTCAGGGTTTGGCGGCAAACGACTCGCTGTCTGGCGGTGATGGGGTCGATACGATTGCCGGTGGTGCAGGTGATGACACGCTTGTGGACGGTCTGGGTAACGACGTTTTGATTGGCGGTCTGGGTAACGACACCTTCTCTTATGTGTCGGGCGATGGCCTTGATACCTTCAAGGACTTCGGTGTCGGGGATGTGTACAACACCGACTTCGTGACGACCAGTAGCAACTACAAGGTGGTGTCTGCAACTGCGAGCCCCTCGGCTGTTCTGAGTTTGGATATCTCCAGTGCCGCTGGTGCTGGGGTCTTCCAATTTACTACCGACTTTGCCGACGCGTTGTTTAACACTGGAAGCGTGCTCGATGCCACCCAGATGGATGCCCTGCTGAAGACCATCGACAGCGACGGTATTGTGGATCTCAATGCCACCAGTGGCCGTTTCATGTTCGTCATGACGGACACCAGTACGAACAAGTCGCACTTGTATCAGGTGGTTGACACGACCGGCGCTGACAGCCGTGTCGGTAGCGGGGATACCGGCGGACTGACCTTGGTCGGCATCTTTGAAGGGATGACTCAACCCTGGACGACAGGCTACATTGCTTAACCCAAGGTCGCCAGCGTATGACTGATTGATACAAAGCGATCGATCATGCTCGAACCCCTGTCTCTCACGAGGAGGCAGGGGTTCTTTTCATGGATTGACGCAAGAACATATGTTCTTCTAAAATCTATCGGAACAAATGTTCTTGAGTGTGAAATGAACGAACGTGACCCCGAATACCTGGCTGCCCTACAGCGCTACTACGCCAATGAGCACGCCTTTCCGTCCTACGACAAGCTCCTGCCTGTCCTGGGCGTAGCGGCACGCTCTGCGGTCAAAACCATTCTCGAGCGCCTGGCCAAGGAAGGTTACCTCGAGCGCAACAGTGACGGCGTCTGGATACCCGGCAAGCGCTTCTTCGAGCGACCATTAGCAGAGTGCGTGGTACAGGCTGGTCTGCTGACTGAGGTGGCGGATGTTGCGACCCAGCCGTTCTATCTGGACGAGTACCTGATCGAGTCCCCGCCGGATACCGTGGTGATCCGTGTGCGGGGAGACTCGATGACGGAAGCCCACATCGATGATGGGGATCTGGCCATTGTCGACACCCGGCGCCCTGCGGCCGCTGGTGACTTCGTGGTGGCGCGGGTGAACGATCAATTCACGCTCAAGGAACTGGTGATCGAGAGAGGCCAGCGGGCGCTCAAGGCGCACAACCCGGCCTATCCCTTGATCCTGCCAGACGGTGAACTGGACATCATGGGCGTGGTGGTCGGATTGACCCGCAAGATCGTGCGCTGAGTTCGGTTCTTGACATGGCCAAAAACAAGAAGGATGCCCATGAAACTGACCTACGCCGATGTGCTCACCACCCTGCCGGTCGATGCCACGTTGCAGGATTACCTGACCCGCTGTGCGCTGCCCCTGCCACCCACGCTGGACTGGACCGATGTCGTAGCCACCTCGCGGGCCATCATCGACGCCATTGAAACCTGCCCGGACACTACGATCCGTGACAACGTGATCGCCGGTTTGCAGACTGCCACGCAACTAACCCATCCGCGTGCCAGCGCCGCGATGTTCCAGGCCGCCATGAGCGATGCTGCGGCCGTGACCGGCCTCAGCGGCTGTAGCAGTGACCTGCACCGGGCGTTCTGGCTGCTGGTGCATCACCCCAAGCTCTTCGAGACAGCCTGCGATGTCGACTACGCCGACAGCCACGTCGGCCAGGCTCAGCACATCGACTTGCAGGTGCGTCTGCCGGTGCGCCGGGATCAGCCCTCGATGGACGCGTTCTGCGCTGCCATCAAGGACTTCTACAAGAAGGAACTGCACTGCGGTGACGTGGTGGTCGGCC
>CAYZVI010000071.1:0-7606 GCA_964481695.1 uncultured Hydromonas sp.
GGATGAACTGTTTTACCGACTGTTCGGCATGGACATGCCGATTGCCAATTTGCGCGACTGGATCGGCACGCCGAATCGACCGCTGGCCAAAGTGCGCGATGAAAACGGCTGGCATGTCGTCGTGACCGACACCTTCAAAAATCCCAACTTGGCCAAACGCATTGAAGTCAGTCGCGAGCGCCCAGAACCGATGACGCTCACCCTGAGCATAGACCATCGTTCGGACGCCGCCGGTGACGCGACACCTGAGCCACCGACCGAAGAAATTGATTTGGACAAACTCCTGCCGCCTGCAACATCTGGCAAAGCAGCATCCGGCAAAACCGTTGCCCCAGTCAAAAAAGTCATTAAAAAATAGTCACCCATCATGCGCCACACCTATCAAAGCCCTGCGAAAATCAACTGGTTCCTGCACATCACCGGACGGCGTGCGGACGGCTATCACAGTCTGGAAACCGTGTTCCAACGCATTGACTGGTGCGACGAAATTCACATCACACCGCGTACGGATGGTGTGATTTACCTCTCGGATAGCGCCAGCATCAGCGTGAGCGACAATCTGATTTACCGCGCGGCATTGGCTTTAAAAGCGCATTTGCTACAACGCGTAAGCAGAGCCGAACAGACCGAGCAAATAGCACAACTCGGTGCAGACATTGAACTGCAAAAAAACATCCCGATGGGCGCAGGTTTAGGCGGAGGTAGCAGTGATGCGGCCACCACGTTGATGGCGCTCAATGAATTGTGGCAAGCGGATTTAGACAATGCCACTTTGCAAAAAATCGGGCTGACGCTGGGCGCGGATGTGCCGTTTTTCATCATCCCTTACGCAAGCGCATTCGCACGCGGTGTGGGCGAAGAGTTGACACCATTAAACATCCCACCACGCGAATTGCTGCTGGTCAAACCCAATGTACACGCGGATACGCGCTCGGTGTATCAGCACCCGCTGCTGGTGCGCGACCATGCGCCACTGGAAGAGGGAATGCACGATTTGGAACGACAATTACAGAAAATTGATGCACACACGCCGCTGTCCAACGACATGCAATCCGCCGCTTTCATCATCGCGCCCGAAATCGAAACGGTGTACAAAACCCTGCAAGCCATCGCGCCACACGCCTATGTGTGCATGAGCGGCTCTGGCGCGACTGTATTCGCTTGCCCCAATACCGCCGAACAACGCGCCGCGCTGGCGCAGTGGCAAGAGCACAACTGCCCGAGCCATTGGGTAAGTCGTTGGTGCAAGACAATCGGATAAATAGCTCGGATTGTTGAACAAAATAACCACTCACCCGCCACACGTCATCAGACTCACGCATGGCCGCAATATCTTTTATCCACCACTCCGAGCCATGAATGTGCTGCACTACGTTCCCATGATGTGCCAGCCCAACGGCAATGCAGTCAATCCAACTCAGCCAGCCCCCAATGCTTACGTGCTTGATTACAGCGCTCATCGCCTGCTTCAAACTCGCGGCATGGCGTAGCGCGTTGCTCATAAATCGTGCAACCGACTGCTTGTCCGACTTCACCATCCAGCGCAACGCATCGACGGTTGGCTTGATTTGTGCCACGCATGGCAACATAGTGATGGTTGATCGGCTCAGTTAACGTTTCGGGTACAGTTCCATCGGGGTGGGCCGTGGTTTGCCCCCAGTAAAATGACACACGAAAGTAGGCACAACACGCACCGCAGTTCAGGCATGGATTGCTCATTTTGATATCCGTTTTACTAATTTCATAGGTTTTTTTCGGGCAAAATTATACAATACGTAGGTCGCCATCCTGTGCCGGATTCAACCCCAATTCACAGTCGGTTTTTCACCCTTTGCACCAAAATAGGGAGTACAATTTGGGTGGTGATTTTTGCTTCGTTTTTTCATTAATCACCATTATTTTTGCTACCAATTGCCATGAGTTCATTTAATTTTCCTAACCGAGCCTTCCCTCAAACCCGTATGCGCCGTATGCGTCGTGATGCATTTTCGCGCAATCTGATGCGTGAGCACACGTTGACCGCGCATGATTTGATTTATCCGGTGTTTGTGACCGAAGGGGAAAAGCTGCGCACACCGATTCCGAGCATGCCGAATCAGTTTCGCTTGTCTTTGGATGAATTGTTGCGCGTAGCGGAGCGGGCGGTGCAATTGCAGATTCCAGCACTGGCGTTATTTCCTGTGATTGAAGCGCACAAAAAAACCTTGGATGGTCGTGAAGCGTTCAATCCAGATGGTTTGATTCCGCGCGTGGTGCGCGAGTTGAAAAAGCAATTTCCGGAGCTGGGCATTATCACGGACGGTGCGCTGGATCCGTACACCTCGCACGGACAAGACGGTTTGATTGATGAGAACGGTTATGTGCTCAACGATGAGACGACCGAGGTGCTGGTGCAACAATCTTTGTGCAATGCACAAGCAGGCGCGGATGTGATTGCGCCATCGGATATGATGGATGGACGCATTGGCGAAATCCGCCGCGCATTAGAAGCACACGATTTTGAGCTAACTAAGATTATGTCGTATGCGGCAAAATATGCGTCGTATTTCTACGGACCATTCCGCGACGCGGTTGGCTCTGCGGGCAATCTGGGCAAAGCGGATAAGAAAACGTATCAAATGGATCCGGCGAACGTGAATGAGGCATTGCACGAGGTCGGCATGGATTTAGCCGAGGGCGCAGACATGGTGATGGTCAAGCCCGGTATGCCCTATTTAGACGTGATCCGTGCGGTTAAAGAGACATTCAAAGCTCCGACCTTCGCTTATCAAGTGAGTGGCGAGTACGCGATGCTGTGCGCAGCAGCGCAGAACGGTTGGTTGGATTTAAATAGTTGTATGTTGGAATCATTGGTAGCGTTCAAACGCGCCGGTGCAGATGGCATTTTGACGTATTTTGCGCTGGAGGCCGCTGAATTGCTCCGTGATATGTAGGAGGCATGGAATGACACTGGTTTCGTGCTTCCTTTTTATTAAAAAAGGAGTTAAACATGGTCACACGAACAGAAACGGATTTTTTGGGAGCGCGCGAATTAGATGACTCACAGTATTACGGCGTGCAAACGTTACGCGGTATTGAAAACTTTCACATCACGGGTGTTCCGGTTTCGAACGAACCCTATTTAATCGCTGCGTTTGGTTATGTGAAAAAAGCGGCAGCGATGGCGAATCATGAATTGGGCGTTTTGCCATCCGAAATATACCCAGCCATTTTACAAGCGTGCGATCGACTGATAGACGGACAATACCTCGATCAGTTTCCGACCGACATGATTCAGGGCGGCGCAGGCACATCCACCAATATGAACGTGAACGAAGTGCTGGCAAACGTCGCACTCGAAATCATGGGGCATCCAAAAGGCGCGTATCACGTCATCAGCCCGAACGATCACATCAATTGCTCACAATCAACCAATGACGCGTATCCAACGGCATTCCGCGTCGCACTCATTCACCGCATGATGGATTACCGCAAAATCATGCTCAATCTGGTGGATGCGTTCAACACCAAAGGCGAAGAATTCTCCAGCGTGCTGAAAATGGGTCGCACGCATTTGCAAGATGCGGTACCGATGAGTATGGGGGCGGAATTCAAAGGATTCGGTAACAACCTGCTGGAAGAAATTGACCGTATCGACGCCTCCACTCGCCTGCTCAAGGAAGTGAATATGGGCGCGACCGCCATCGGTACTTCGGTCAATGCACCAACCGGCTATCCGCAGTTGGTCGTGCGCTATTTGGCAGAGTTGACCGGCATTGATCTGTTCCTCTCGCCAGACTTGGTGGAAGCAACCTCCGACACCGGCGCGTATGTGCAATTGTCCGCCACGATCAAACGTACCGCGGTCAAACTATCGAAAATCTGTAATGACTTGCGCCTGCTCGCCAGCGGCCCGCGCACCGGCTTGAACGAAATCAATTTACCGCAATTGCAACCCGGCTCATCCATCATGCCCGGAAAAGTCAATCCGGTGATTCCTGAGGTGGTGAACCAAGCGGCCTTCTACGTCATCGGTAACGACGTAACCGTCACACTCGCTGCATCCGCCGGACAATTACAGCTCAACGTCATGGAGCCGGTACTGGGCTACGCGCTGTTCAGCTCGATCAAAGCGATGGGTAACGCAATGGTCGCTCTGCGCGAAAAATGTGTACTCGGCATCACGGCAAACGCTGATCGTACGCGCGAAATGGTGTTATCAAGCTTAGGCATTGTCACGCTGCTCAACCCGATTTTGGGTTACAAAAAATGTGCCGAAATCGCACGCGAAGGTTATCAACAGAATAAATCCATCTACCAAATCGTGGTACACGAACAAAAATTACTCACACAAGAGAAATGGGATGAGATTTTCAGCTTTGACAACCTGATCCACCCACACTTTCAAAGAGCATAATCGGCTCAGCGCACAAAGCGCTGATTAAAACCGATACAATACTATTTGAGCAAACGCCATTCTCACCTACGTGGGAATGGCGTATTATTGTGTTGTTTTTAAAGAATGATTCAACCAGTATCAGCAAACATGAATGCCTACTACTTTCAAACCCATGCCAATACCGCACTGAGCGTCAGTCGATTTCGTCCCGAAGGATGGGATGGCACGGATGGCTTTGTCTGGTTAGACTATCATCATGCCGAGGTTGCGCTGGATGAAGAGCACTGGCAAGCCGCCGTTCAATCATTGACCGATGTTCCGATTGACGACTATCATTTGGCTGATATTTTGAATCTGCATCACCCCTCAGCCTTTGACCTGACGGATGATTATGACTTTCTGATTTTTCGCAAGCTGGTTTTACCCAACCAGTTGCGCAGCACGACAGAAAAGTCTGAGCGCAAAGACCATCATTTGAGTGCGCTGACACCGGATACAATCAACACCTCACCCGTTAGTTTCATCCTCACCGATCATGCGATCATCACCGTTCGCACCGAACACAGCCCTGTTTTTGCGCAGATGCACCAACGCGTCCAAGCATTCATGCAAAACCATGCCGACAGCGCATCTAAGGAAACCAGCCCGAAAGCAAAGCGAGTGCCGACATCTCCGCTGGATCTGTGTTTAAAACTGCTAAACGCATTGATTGACCAATACCTCGACATGCGCGCTCCGCTGACCGAGCAGATTCAAAACTGGCAAACCGAGCTGCTGCAAGGCAATCACCGCTTCTCACAATGGGCGCAGTTGCTCAATGAAAGCGTTGCTTTGCAACAATTAGAAAACCTGTGCGAAGAGCAAATCGATGCGTTACAAGAGCTGCGTGATAATTTTATTGAAGATCAAGTGGATGACGAGACCATGCTAACGACTCGTCCACTGGTTCAGCCACAAGGGCAAAGACGAGATCTGATGTTGGTTCGAATCAAGGATTTATTGGAGCACACCGAACGGGTACAACGGCATACGGTGCGCCTTCAAGCCGCACTCAAATCCGCGATTGACTTGCACTTTTCTGCATCAGCCAATCAGACCAATGAAACCATGCGCTTTCTGGCCATCGTCACCACCATCTTTGCCCCTCTGACTTTGCTCTCTGGCCTGTATGGCATGAATTTTGACATCATGCCCGGACTGCACAATAAGAACGGGTTTTGGCTCATGCTCGGCATGATGGTACTGACCACCATCACCCTATTGTATTATTTCCGTCGTCGCAGCTTGGTCGGGCGCGGCCAAAAAAGCGTTGCCCAGTTATTGTCCAATCAACGTGATGATTACTTATAAATAAAAAGGCGCTCAGATGAGCGCTTTTTCATGACAGTACGCTATATCGACCCGGTTTATGATTGACCACCAGCAGGACATTCAGAATCGCTGTCGCAATCATGGAGTACATCACCATTTCTGCCGACGGAATCACTGCGAACGCGCACAGCATGATCAATGCATCAATGCCCAACTGCACATAGCCCGCTCGCCATCCCCGCGTATTTTGCAAATGCACTGCCAGAATACCCACGCCACCCAAACTCGCTTGGTGTCGGAATAACATCAACAATCCCAAGCCAATCAAAATACCGGACATCACTGCGGCAAACAAGGGATTCAAATTAGAAAACCCCAACCACATAGGCAACAATTCAGTCCAAATGGATAACACGCCGACGGAAATGAAAGTCTTGAGCGTAAAGCGCACACCCAATCGCTGCCACGCCAACCAGTAAAAGGGTAGATTCAGGAAAAACAGCACCATTCCAAGACGCCAGCCAGTTAGATAATGCAGCAGCAGCGCCATACCGGTCGTACCGCCCGTGACCATACCGGCTGTTTTCAGCGTAAGCAAACCCAAGGCAATGATTAAAGTTGCACTTAAAATTGCTTGGACATCCTCAAATATGCTGTGTTGCTTGGTGTACTCAGCCGTCATATATTAACTAGCCAACGCTTTATCTAAATCCGCGTAAAACTGTTTCCAATCCGGCTCACCGACGTATTTTTTTGTCTTACCTTGCTTATCGATGATGTAAGTGGTTGGCGTACCAATGATCTCGCCAAAAGTCGTCGCAATTTTGCCATCACTATCCCACACATTTTGAAATGGCAGTTGTTTCTCGGTTGAGTAATTTTGCACAATCTTTGGATCGTCGTATTGCATTGCGACCGCAACGTACTCAACCCCTTTGGGATGGTATTGTTGGAACATTTCTACCATCTTAGGCATCTCTTTTTTACAAGTCGCACAGGTGGTTGCCCAGAAATTGACGACCACCACTTTACCCGCCTGCTGCATCGCACCAAAATCCACAGGCTTTTGATCCAATGTCGCTACTTTGAGGTTGGCATAGGGGCTTGATGCGGCTTGCTGTTGTCCGCCGCACGCGCTCAAAGTGAACGCCAAAGCGACCGCTGTGGCAGTGAGCCAATGTTTGCTACGAGAATTCATCATCTTTTCCATGGTCAAAAGTTATGAGCCGTCATTATAACAGCGCTACAGTATCGGGGCTTTAACCCGCATCAATGTTACGCAGCCATTCAACATCTCGATTTTGCCCAACACCTTGTATCAGCACAGCATCAATACGACAATCATACTGCGCCAGCATAGGATTCTGTTGCAAATACAGCTCAATCGAATGACGCAAACGCTTCAATTTACTGGGTGTAATGGATGCGACCACACCACCGTAAGCGTCAGAACGGCGCAGCTTGACTTCCACAAAGACCAAAGTCATACCATCCTGCATGATGAGGTCGATTTCACCTAATTTTGAAGCAACATTACCATCAACATAACACAAACCTGCTTGCTCCAAATACTGCCGCGCAATCCATTCGCCCCGCTCACCCATCAATTGTGCTGGTGATCGCGCTGCATAGCGCCGTTGTACAGGTTTTGACTTACTGTCCTCAGATGAGCCAGCCGATGTTCGTACAATCTCCAGTAAATTTTTAAGGGTCTGTTTCATGACTGATCGCCTAAGTGGTGATTCAAGGTTATGCGGTTTCTATAGGGTACATTTCGTGTTAGAGTAGCGCATCTGTTTCACTACACCCTGAATATGTCTTCTGAAATTTTAACCGCGCTGTGGCAAGCCGCCGCACAACAGCAATTTCCAACGCACGCATTGTATCTGGTCGCCACACCGATTGGCAATCTGACCG
>CAYZVI010000072.1:0-7521 GCA_964481695.1 uncultured Hydromonas sp.
CTCGTCGGGCTCATAACCCGAAGGTCGTAGGTTCAAATCCTGCCCCCGCAACCAATAAGCTGTACCGAAAGAGTCGGTCGGCATACAAAAAAACATACAAGCCATTCCTTCTCTAAATCATTCAATCAGACGTATAAACGTTCGTTGATTGTGCGTTGTCATCATTTTCTGTATTGTTTCACACTAATCGTATCGTATGATGCGACAAAATTGTTCACATAAAGATGGTTATAAACGGATTTGCCGTTAAACTGAATCCTTGCAATACGTTGAATCACCGATAGGTCTCTATGACGCCGAATGAAATCAAACGCATTACTGAAGCTCTGATTCTTAGCCAAGATGCACCCATGACACTGGCGCAAATTAAAACAGCACTTGATACTGAAATTAACAACGACACGTTGCGTCTGCTTTTAGATGAAATTAAAAGCGATTGGTCTGATCGAGGCATTCATTTGGTTCAAGTCGCTACTGGTTACCGTTTCCAAACTGCGGCTGATGTATTGCCTTATATTGACCGGATGCGTTCTGAAAAACCAGTCCAGTACTCCCGGGCAGTTTTAGAAACATTGGCGATTATTGCTTATCGCCAGCCCGTTACGCGCGGCGATATCGAAGATATTCGAGGGGTCACAGTTTCGTCGCATATCATCAAAACACTGGAAGAGCGTGGTTGGATTGACACAGTGGGTCACAGAGAAGTTCCCGGGCGCCCCGCTTTATTAGCAACGACCAAACAGTTTTTAGAAGACTTAGGGCTGCTGTCTTTGAAAGAGTTACCCGCCTTGATTGGTCAAGAGGATGGTGATACTGGACAATTAGAGCTTGCAGTTCACAATAGTGAGGCAAGCCATCAAGCCCATATTAATAATGAGACCAAGCAGTTGGATGAAAACAAATTAGGTCAGATGACGCAGACGCTCGAAGGCTTAGTTTCGACCGATGATCAAGTGTTGGCTGACCATACGGCTTCTGAAAAATCGGTTAGTGAAGTACACGGTGTGCATGTCTCTGCTATTGAGCAATTTGAGCAAGCCAAAAATCAACCCAATCCATCCGAAAATAATATGGATGGTCAATCGACATCATAATTTTAAGAAATCAAACAACGCGTGAATGCTCGCAGTTCAGTTCGCGCATACTAAATGAACACCATGAGTGATACAGAACATAAACCAGCCAAAAGAAAAAGCACACTGTTGCGTGGTAAGCACGGCGTGCGCAAACGCAACCAACCTCCCGTAGCGCCTACGGATACAACGGTAGAACCAACAACGCGCATTGATGCGACAGCAAGGCAGGACGAATCATTGCCAGAACAATGGGGCTGGCAAGAAAAGGGCGAAACCTCTAAAACGGGTCGAACCGGCCAGCGCCTTTATCGCGCCGGCGTACGCTCATCGCGTAAAAACAATCAACAACAGCAACAAAATCAACAGCATGCGGGTAAGAATGCCCATACCAAGCAACGCATCTCGACGGAAATATCGGAGCATGAGGACTATGCGGATGCTGAAGCTGAGCACAACGAAATTGATTTGGATGGCACCATCAAGTTGCAAAAAGTGCTGGCCGATGCGGGTATCGGTTCGCGCCGCGACATGGAGGAATTGATTATCTCCGGTCGCGTGTCGGTCAATGGCATGCCGGCGCATGTCGGGCAGCGCATTGGTGATGATGATCAGGTGCGCATTAATGGCAAACTGCTGCAACGCAAGAAACTCACGCCAACCGTACCGCGTGTGGTGATCTACCATAAACCAACGGGCGAAATTGTCAGCCACAGCGATCCAGAAGGTCGTCCGACCGTGTTTGACCGCTTGCCGTTTACCCGCAAAGGCAAATGGTTGGCGGTAGGTCGACTGGACTTTAACACCGAAGGTCTGCTGATTTTGACCACTTCGGGTGATATTGCCAACCGCATGATGCACCCGCGCTATGGACATGAGCGTGAATACGCCGTGCGTGTGTTGGGCGAGGTCACCGATGCGCAGTTGCACCAATTGAAAAACGGGATTGAGCTGGAAGATGGTCTGGCCAGCTTCTCCGTCGTTGAGCATTTGGGCGGTGAGGGTGCAAACCGCTGGCTGCGTGTGGTGATTTCCGAAGGGCGTAACCGCGAGGTGCGCCGCATGTTTGAAGCCATCGGCTTGACCGTGAGTCGTTTGATTCGCGTACGCTTTGGTCCGATCGTGTTGCCAAGCCAGCTCAAACGGGGTCGTTTTTCCGAATGGGAGCGCCCGCAGGTGCTGCAATTGATGCGTGAACTGGGTGTGAAAACCAATGTAACGCAACGTTCGCGTCAATCGCAGGATGAAGGTCAAAGCGTACCGCAAGATGCACATCTGATGAGTGCGTTTGGTGTGGCGCACAACCAAAAAACGGGCTTGACTGGTCGTGAAGCGCGTGGCATGGGCAAAACTCAAAATGCGCCAGCCAACCAAGCAAAAGCGGGTATGGCACGAGGTACCTTAGGCCGCACGCGTCGTGGTCCGGCAGGACAAAATGCAAGTCAATCTGCAGGACGCACGGCAAATCATACAGGTACGCAAAAGCCATTGCGTGGGCGTACCAAGTCAACACAATCTCAGGCGAATACCGGTGAAGCGGGCGCGGTGCAAAATAAAGAGCGTCGCACACGCTCACCTTATGGCACGGCTGGCAATAACACTGGACGGATGACGCGTGGCGCAGGCGCACGCCAGACGAACAATGCACGTGGTACGCGTAATCCCAATCATTCTCGCCCGAAAAATCAGGGTTGAATATGTGGGTTGAAATAAAAACGGACTGAATTTCAGTCCGTTTTTTTATGGTGCACTGTGTGGGTTTTTTCCGTGAGGCATTATTCTTTCCACTTGATATTGCAGCCCAAGGACGGTTTTTGCACTTCAGGCGCGGGCTGTCCGTTGAGCAAGCAATCCAATGCCTCACGCAGATCCGCGCCGTTGATCGGCTCGTCGTTGCCCGGGCGGGCGTTGTCAAATTGACCGCGGTAGTACAAGCGGTGTCGTGCGTCGAATAGGTACAAATCCGGCGTGCAGGCTGCATCGTAGGCGCGAGCGACTGTTTGGGGCTCGTCGAACAAATACGGGAAGGTATAGCCATTATCGCGAACGGCATCTACCATTTTTTCGGGTGAATCGTCGGGATAGTTAGCAACGTCATTGGCATTGATGGCGACCACGGCGACTCCGCGCGCTTGGTATTCGCGTGCCAATTGTGCCAATGCATCTTGAATGTGAATGACGAACGGACAGTGGTTGCAAATGAATGCAACCAGCAGAGGTTCCCCTGCAAAATCGGCCAGACGTACAGTGTGTCCCGTCGCCGGCTCGATCAGTGCAAAGTCGGGTGCGGGTGTGTTCAGTGCGAGCATATTTGATGGGGTTCGGGCCATGATTCCTCTTCCGTGCGGTGTTTTTCAGTGTTCTGAGCGAACGTTCGCCTGCCATGCGCGCAGAACAGGCGTGATGGCGTGTAGTTGCGCTTCCAAAATAGCGTTGGGGATATTCGCCGGTTCGTTTTCGTGGTCGGCTGCAACGGCACCTTGATCCACGCTGAGTACCGTATCCAGCAGCATCAGCCAAGCGTCGTACCACAGTGCCGGTTGATTGGGAAAGTCACCACCGCGACCACGTGAGTCGGCGAGCGAGGCGTGCAGCAGATCGCGGAATCGCTCCGGTCGCCGCAGGCCATCGCAGCGCTTGATGATGTTCAGTGCGGTGCTTGGGCGCAGTTCGCTCAGTTTGTAAAAATTGGTGTGCTCAAAGGTAATCAGCCGCGCGTAATCGGCGCAGGCACGAGGCACTTTGAGTCGATCGGATAGGGCTTTGGCCAATGGTACGCCGCGCGCTTCATGACCGATGTGGCGCGGTAAAATGTCGGCGGGCGTGTTGCCTTTGCCCAAATCGTGGCACAGTGCGGCGTAGCGCGACTCGAGGTTTAGATTGAGCTTGGCGGCGTAGTCGATCACCATCATGACGTGAATGCCGGTGTCAATCTCGGGGTGGTAATCAGCGCGTTGTGGCACACCGAACAGAGCATCCAGTTCGGGCAACCACTGCGCCAGCAGACCGCATTCACGTAGAATGTCGAACATCCGAGAGGGCGTTTGCTCCATCAGGCCGCGCGCAATTTCCTGCCACACGCGTTCGGGTACGAGTGCGGCGGTTTCGCCGTTCGCCACCATGCTTTTCATCAGTTGCATGGTTTCGGGCGCGACGGTGAACGCAGGCCAGCGTGCGGCAAAGCGTGCCAGCCGAAGGATGCGCACGGGATCTTCGACAAAGGCGGGTGAAACATGACGCAGCACTTGATTACGTAAATCTTGCTGGCCGTCGTATGGGTCAATCAATTCACCCAATTGATCATTTGGTAGCACCTCGCGCGCCATTGCATTGATGGTCAGATCGCGTCGTGCGAGATCCTCCTCCAGCGTTACGTCCGGCGCGAAATGCACAGCAAAGCCGTTGTAGCCTTGAGCGGTTTTGCGCTCGGTGCGCGCGAGGGCGTACTCGTCATGTGTGACGGGATGTAAAAATACGGGAAAATCCTTGCCCACCGGTGTGTAACCTTGTGCCTGCATGGCTTCAGGCGTGCTACCGACCACCACATAGTCGGCATCGCTGTGCGGTTCGCCGAGCAGCTCATCGCGCACAGCGCCGCCGACGCGGTAGATGCGCGGTTGCGATAGGGGAGGGGGGTGGTAGTGTTGGTTCATGGGGGTGTATCAGTGGGTGGTTGCCGGTATGGTAGATGATTCCTGCACCAAAATATACGGTTTGACCACCACCGTCCACAGCTCGGTATTGTCCTCGAACCAACGCGAAGCCAGCGCGTCGCTGACGTGCGCTAACTCTTCTGCGTCAAACCATGCCTTGACTGCGACAATATCGTCCAAACTCATTTTCGTGGCGACTTCAACCAGATCCAAATGCTCGGCGATGTGCAGGATGACACCTTGCGCGAAAAAACGCTGCAGTTCATGCCAGTTCACGCGCGCGGTTTCACCGTTTAATTTCGCGTGTTCTATGTCGTTTAAAGTATGTTCGGACATGCTGTTTCTCAATTCGGTTTTGATCGGTTTGTGTCGATAGAAAAAATACGTGCAAACGGCTACAATAGTAGACATTTGCGGCTTAAACTTTCTCTCAAATCATGATGCGCATGATACCACGAGCTGCCATTGAACCCAATACCACACGACTTTTCATTGCTTTCGTTTATGAATCAAAATGCCCACTTATCCCGCCGATTTTCCGGTATGAATCGCTTGTATGGAGACGGTGCGACCGAGCGCCTTGCGCAGGCGCATGTATGCGTGATCGGCGTGGGAGGTGTGGGGTCGTGGGCGGTAGAGGCGTTGGCGCGTTGCGGTGTGGGTACGTTGACTTTAATTGACGCCGATCATGTGGTCGAGTCAAATGTTAACCGCCAGATTCAGGCGGTGACTGACAATCTGGGCAAGGCAAAAATCACCGCATTGGCAGAACGCATTGCGCAGATCAATCCCAATGCGCTGGTGCATCAAGTAGATGATTTTGTGTTGGCCGATACCTTAGATTTAATTCCAGCATCAGCGCATGTGGTGCTCGATTGCACCGATCAGGTCAAGGCGAAATTGGCAATGATTGGTTTTTGCGCGCAACGTCGGCAAAAGTTGCTCACTTGTGGTGCTGCTGGGGGTAAAACTGACGCAGCACGGGTGGTTTTAGCTGATCTCGCGCACAGTGTCCAAGATCCGATTTTGTCAAAAATCCGACAACAATTGCGTCGTGCACAACGCATTGATCATCAACAAGCAAGCGATAAGTCTCAAAAGTTCAGTAAGCACAAAAAAGTGGCTACGAAAATGAATGTACCGGTGTTGTACTCCGACGAGGCGGTACGCTATCCGCCAATTGAGCAGAGCTGTATGGCGGAGAATCCCGCGCCACAGGGGCTCAATTGTGCTGGATTTGGTTCATCGGTGATGGTCACCGCGAGTTTTGGTATGCTCGCGGCGCAGTGGGCGGTAGCGGAAATTTTGCACTCCGCTGTTAGCCCTACATCACGATAAATGATGGGTATATAACTCGACTGTGCTGAGTATCTCAGCACAATCAGTATTATTTTTCAATGGAAAATACAATTCGTTTTCCTGCTCGTGTAAGACGTGCGGTATCGCCTTGAGCTTCCCAAATCAAACCTTCACCCTCATAAATCGCACCTTTGGCCCAAGCGGTGGTTTGTTTCAACGTCATGCTTTTACCGTCAAAACTCAAATGCACGATAGGCGGTTTTTTTCCGGTATCGTAGGTCACATTTAATTTTTCACCATTTGCTGCACGATAATGCTCAATCGTAATTTGCGTTTGTGCAATGGTAGGTGCGACAGGTGGCTCAGGTTTGGTGGGATTGGCTGTGGTGGGTGTGCCTGCACAAGCGGATATTAATCCGATGCTGACGCAGGCTACTGCTAAATAACGGCGGTTAAACAATGCTTTATATACAGTAATGATAGTCTTCCTATGGCTTTAATTGTGCGTTTATTATAAATCAATCCCACCAATTTTTTTCAGTACGGCTTAAAACCGACTGAGCCATAAGCGTGCCCGCATGCCCAACTCGCTGGTGTAGCCAATTTGTGGATGGCGAATTTGCCCCTGAGCGTCAATCACTACAAATACAGGTACGGCGGAAAAACCGAAAGCGCGCATTAAATCACCTTCCTCATCTATTAAAACATTCCAGTCATCATGACCGCGCTCGCGTAAAGTCTGCTTGACAGCTTGAGCATCACCCGATTGAGTGGCGACTACGAGAACCTTGAGGTCTGGATCGTGAACTAAACGATTGATGCTGTGTTCTTCGGTGCGGCAAATTGGACACCACTGCGCCCAGAAAATCAAAGCGAGGGGTTGATTGGGATGTTGTACACGTGATGTGTTGAGATCAAAGCGGTCACCGTTGAGCAGCGGTGCGCTGAAGTGAGGTGCTTGCGTGGGGATATCACGTGTACGCCACAGATTAAACGCGGACACCACCACTATGAGGCAAAACAATGTCCATAGCCATGAGCGTAATGTCGGCCAAAAACGCGTGTTCAACGGGAGGAATCCCAGAGTTCTTCTAAATTATAGTATGCGCGAATGGGCGCTTGCATGATGTGTACGACGATGTCGCCGCAATCGACCAGTACCCATTCGCCGGTGTCTTCACCTTCGGTGGAGAGCACGTCGCCGCCGTTATCCTTGACTTTTTCGTGTACGTTGTTCGCCAGTGCGCGGGTTTGCCGATTGCTGGTCGCGGTGGCGATGATGACACGGTCAAATTCGTCGGTCAGACTTTCGGTGTTCAGGACTGTGACGTCTTGGGCCTTCATGTCGTCCAGTGCGTCAATGATGATGGCTTCTAATTGGGCGATTTCCAAGGTGTTCGGTTGGCGGCTCATGTGATGATAAATCCTTTTTAAATGAAGGCGTTATTGTACCGAAAATCGGCTTTTCCCGCGCACTTTCCGTGGGGTTGCTGCGC
>CAYZVI010000073.1:0-7476 GCA_964481695.1 uncultured Hydromonas sp.
GCGACGCGGTATTTTGAGAACAGTTCTGGGAACAGACGCATCATCATTTTGCGATCTTCGAGCATGTACGACACGCCGGACGGCACACGCAGATTGTCCTCCAGCACGTAAAACTCGCCTTCGCCCGCGCGTACGATATCGATGCCGCTGATGTGCGAGTAAATATTGCGCGCGACGTTTACGCCCTGCATTTCAGGTCGGTACTGGGCATTATTGAAAATCCGTTCGGCGGGAATCAAGCCGGCTTTAATGATATTTTGCTCGTGATACACATCGTGCAAAAACATGTTCAATGCCTGCACGCGCTGACGCAAACCTTTTTCCAATGCCGCCCATTCGGACTGCGGAAACACGCGTGGAATCAGATCGAATGGAATCAAGCGCTCGGTATCACCCCCTTCACCATACACCGCGAAAGTAATACCTACTTTGCGAAACATCAAATCGGCTTGTTGACGTTTATCCGAAATCAGCTCTGGGGTTTGATGCGCGAGCCATTCCTTCAGCGCGGCATAGTGCGGTCGGACACTGGTTCTTGCGGTGTCCGCGTACATTTCATCATAAAAATGCATCGGCATGGTCAGTCTCTCGTTATCTAATCTATATTGTCGTTATATCATGGGCGAATGAATCCAGTCGCCTGCTATGACCGATTATGCACGAGTGATATGCGTAAAGTAAAGAATCCTTTGCACCCAAAGTTATAGAAAATAAAATAACGGGGTGCAAATAGCGCTTTATGGGTGCAAACAATGTTTGCAATATCCCTTGTTTCTACTGCAATCTGTCCATATTTAATTCAAAAGTGATATAGATACTGTCAATGTAAAGTGAAATTAAATCAAAACGTTTGGGTCTATACCCCAAAAACTTGTACAAATAGAAAAAGGACTTTCGATGAACCGTCACCGTTTGATCTCTCCTCTCGGCCAGCTCGGTAAGCGCTATTGGCTGCTGTCATCCCTACTTTTTGCGCTGGGTGGTGCGCTGGCAGGCTGTCACGCACAGGAAATTGCCACACCCGTCGCGCCACCGCAAGCTTCGCCCATTCACACTCCAGCCGAAACGCAAGCGACCAGTGCGCCGCTGGTTACCGGATTGCCAGATTTCACCAAGCTCGTGGACTACGTTTCGCCTGCGGTGGTTAATATTCGTGTGAGCGAAAAAGTACCGGCGCAACAAGGCATGGACTTACGCGGTCATCCGATTTGCCTAATTTGGCCGGATATTCCGGGGTGTAACACCCGCTCTGCGCCGCAGTCTGGCAATACTGCGCCTGCTGAGCGCGATGTGGGTCAAGGTTCTGGCTTCATCACCTCGCAGGATGGCTACATTCTCACCAACCACCACGTCGTTAATGGCGCCAGTACCATCACCGTAGCTTTGCCGGATAAGCGCGAATTCAAAGCACAAGTCATCGGCAGCGATGCGCGTACCGATGTGGCGTTGATTAAAATTGAAGCCAGCGGGCTGCCGTTTTTACGCATGGCCGACTCCAATAAACTCAAAGTCGGTGAGTGGGTCATGGCGGCGGGTTCACCATTTGGTCTAAAAAACACCATCACTGCCGGCGTGGTCAGCGCGATCAACCGCGACACGGGCGACTACCTCTCGTTCATCCAGACCGATGCTGCGATCAATCCGGGTAACTCGGGTGGTCCACTGCTCAATATGTCGGGTGAAGTGGTGGGCATTAACTCACAAATCCTCACACCGAGTGGTGCTTTCTCAGGCATTGCACTCGCCATACCAATCAATGATGCGCTGCAAGTGGCCGAACAACTGCGCACCAAGGGTAAAGTCGAGCGCGGTCGCGTCGGTGTGGGTATTGAGCCAGTGAGCGAAGAAATGGCGAAACAACTGGGCTTACCGAAAGCGCAAGGCGTGGTGATTGCCCAAGTCGAAGCCGGCTCGCCGGCTGCACAGGCTGGATTACAAGCGGGTGATGTGGTCACTAAAATTAACGGCTCGGCGGTAGAAAATGTCCGCGACTTTGCTCGCTATATCGGTGAAAGCAAACCGGGTACGCAATTACAACTCGAATTTTGGCGCGAAGGTCGCAGTCAGAATATCGAGATGACGGTGGGGACGGCGAAGTAAACATTGAACAAAGGTGGCTGTGATGCCACCTTCAGATTGCTGACAAACTCCATTGATGATGGAATTCGGTATGAACTCTAAGAAAGATGATGTCATTCCCGCGTAAGCGGGAATCCAGATGTAAGTCCAACTTGTTGTTTTTATTGGCATTATGGATTCCCGCTTACGCGGGAATGACGAGATTTTAATTACGGTATGACTTGGTTAACAGCCTCGAGGTGGCTGTGATGTCACCTTTTTTGTATTTCGCTGAACACCCGCCTTCACGGACATGACAGTGGGCTGTTTAGGTAATTCAATGCGTATCAATTCAGCTTTTAACCCTTACATCGAGTGGTATTTGCTATCTACGCCAAACCCGCTACCACCTCTGCCAAGTAGTCCCAAAAATCCCGCCCATCGCGGGTATTGACCCATGCGTCGTTGTCAAATTTAAAGTGATAACCGCCCGCGCGCGAGGCGAGCCAGATCTCTTTCATCGCAGCCTGTTGGTTGATGATGACTTTTTGTCCGTCGTCGTTTTCGATTTCTAGTACCGCGCCGTGGACTTGGGTTTCCAGATTGTCGTGTTTGTTCTCAATATGTGACAAGATGGCATCAAACAGGTGTTTTGCCTGTTGTAAATATTCGGTTTCGGTCATAATAACGATTTCCATGATTGAATCTACGGACGGATTATATATGAATTGGGCTTTGACTTTGCGGGCGGTGATGAAGGCTGCGTTAGCGCTGGCTGTGGGGAGCGCGTGCGTGAGTGCGTGTGGTTTTAAAGGGCCGTTGGTTATGCCGCCGACATCTGTATCGAATCAGCCTCAGGTGGAGCAGGTGAAAATCAGCGGTTCAAGCGTCATTGCGCCGGTAGATGAGTCTGGCATGGGCGTGAAAAAGTAGTTTGAATTGATGTTTATGGTTTGATATTGGTTTTGAAAGAAAGTGTATTCATGAGTGTGTCGTATCCTGTGACCGAGTTGTCACTGCGTCCATCTGATAAAGGGACGCAGTTGTTTTTAGAAAATGTGGCCTTGAATGATTTGGCTCAACGTTTTGGTACGCCCTTGTATGTGTACTCCAAGAAGGTTTTGGCCGATATGTGGCAGGCGTGGCAGTATCCGACTGAGGAGCGCACAATTCATGTGTGTTTTGCGGTCAAAGCGTGCTCAAATTTGCATGTGTTGCGCTTGTTTGCCGAGCGTGGTGCGTTTTTTGACACGGTGTCCGAGGGTGAAATCGCCCGTGCGTTGGCCGCCGGTGCACCGGCGAATCATGTGGTATTTTCGGGCGTAGCCAAGTCAGAACGCGAGATCACCTATGCGCTGGAGCAGGGGATTTTTTGCTTTAACGCTGAGTCATCGGCGGAGTTGGAGCGCATTAATGAAATCGCGCTGCGCATGGGTAAACGCGCCCCGATCTCGCTGCGTGTGAATCCCGATGTGGATGCGAAGACGCATCCGTATATTTCGACGGGTCTGAAAGCGAATAAATTCGGCATTGCGCACACCGATGCGCTGGCGGTATATCAGCGTGCAGCGAGTTTGGCTGGTTTGGAAGTCGTCGGCATTGATTACCACATTGGTTCGCAGATTACGGAGCTGTCGCCATTTTTGGATGCACAAAATCGGCTGTTTGAGCTGGTGCGTCAATTGAGTGTGAACGGGATCGAATTGCAGCATATTGATTTGGGCGGCGGTTTAGGCGTGCGTTATCGCGATGAAACGCCGCCTGCGCCACGTGAATTGATCGAACAGTCGCTCAAAGGCTTACGCGAGGCGGGCTTTAAGCATGATTTGATGTTTGAGCCGGGTCGTTCGCTGGTGGCGAACGCGAGTGTGATGCTAACGCAGGTCGAGTATTTAAAGCACAATGATGATAAGAATTTTGCCATCGTTGATGCCGGTATGAATGATTTCATCCGCCCTGCGTTGTACGAAGCGTGGGTTGGCGTGGAAAATTGCACTCAGCATGATGACGTTGCCGCACAGGTATACGATGTGGTCGGGCCGGTGTGCGAGTCGAGCGACTGGCTGGCGCATGATCGCACGCTGAAGGTGAAACAGGGTGACGTGTTGGCGGTGCTATCTACCGGTGCATATGGTTTTAGCATGAGTTCAAATTACAATACGCGGGCGCGTGCAGCCGAGGTGCTGGTCGCTGGCGATCAGGTGCAGGTGATTCGCCGTCGTGAGACCTTAGATGATTTGTGGGCGCACGAGTTGTGATCCTTATATTCGCTGGTCGGATAAGCCCAAATGTGTATCATTTGGGCTTTTTATTTGCTTAATCTTTGCATACGGCGTGGTTTTGATTTTAAATATCAATCAAATCAGCATTTTGCGTGCGATTTTTACCATAGCACGTTAGAATATCAGCCATTGAATTCTTTGACTGCGTAGCCTGAGATAGGTAGGCGCGGTTGACCATTGTTTGAATAGGTATCACATGGGCACTACCCACGACGTTATTAAAAACCCTTCGTTCTCAGAGCGTACACAGCAGCTGTTCCGCGAAGCCAAATGGATCGTATTGGCTTTGCTGGGCTTGGCTTTACTGAGTATGCTGATCAGCTTTGACCCGAATGACCCTTCATTTTTCCATGCTGGTTCAGATGTAAAAGAGGTTCATAACTGGGTTGGTAGCCTCGGTGCATGGGTGTCCGCGGCGCTGTTGTACGTGTTTGGCTTGTCGGCGTATTGGTGGGTTCTGTTGTGCGGTTGGGCGATTTATCGAGGCGTGCGTCGCGTTTTGCGATTGAGCCTGTACACGCCACAGGAGCGTGCGGCGCTGACGCAAACCACACAGGAAAAGCGCGATACCTTATTGTTTCGAGTGGGTTTTGTGGTGGTGTTGCTGACCAGTATGGGGCTGGAGTATTTGCACACCAGCGGCTGGAATCTTCCTTTGCCGTACGATCACGGTGGTGTGCTGGGTGAAATGATTGCCAAAGGTTTGGGTGCGATACTCGGTTCGATTTTTACCACGCTGCTATTGGCGGTTTTATTCTGTGCGGGTTTGAGCTGGTTCTTTAATTTTTCGTGGCTATCGGTGTTTGAGCGCGTCGGTGGAGCAATTGAGTTATCGGTGTTGAAACTGTTGGGCTATTTTGACGCGAAAAAGGATGAAAAAGTCGGCGAGGCGCTGGTTGCTGTGCGTGAGCGCGAATTGGCGCAAGAAAAGCAACGCGTAGAGAAAATCGAGCCGGTGCACATCGAGCCGCCAGCGCCGCCGGTACAGCAGTCGCCGCGCCGTCAGAAAGAAAAACAAGTGCCGCTGTTCACCGAAATGGCGGATAAATCTTTGCCAGAGTTGTCGCTTTTGGATGCCGCTGAGCGCAATCAAGAAACCGTATCGCACGATACGCTGGAGTTTAATTCGCGCCTGATTGAGAAAAAGCTGCGTGACTTTGGCGTCGAAGTGCAGGTGGTAGCGGCCTATCCGGGTCCCGTGGTCACACGCTACGAAATCGAACCTGCGACAGGTGTGAAAGGTAGCCAGATCGTTAATTTGTCCAAAGATTTGGCGCGCTCGCTGGCGCTGGTCTCCATTCGCGTGGTGGAAACCATTCCGGGTAAAAATTTTATGGCGCTGGAATTGCCGAATCCGAAGCGCCAAATCGTACGTCTATCTGAAATCATCGGCTCGCAAATTTACCACGAGGCACACTCGCTGCTCACGGTCGCGCTGGGTAAAGACATTGGTGGCAATGCGGTGGTCGCGGATTTGGCGAAAATGCCGCATTTACTGGTGGCCGGTACAACCGGTTCGGGTAAATCCGTGGGGATTAATACCATGATTCTGTCGCTGCTGTATCGCGCCACGCCCGAGCAAGTTCGCTTGATTTTGATTGATCCGAAGATGCTGGAAATGAGCGTGTACGAAGGCATTCCGCACTTGCTCTGTCCGGTCGTGACCGATATGCGTCAAGCAGGACATGCGCTGAACTGGACGGTCGGCGAGATGGAGCGCCGTTACAAACTCATGAGCACGCTCGGTGCGCGCAATTTGGCTGGTTTTAACAAGAAAATTGAGGAAGCGCATGCCAAAGGTGAGAACATTCCGAATCCGTTTAGCCTAACGCCGGACGAACCAGAACCGTTGGAAAAATTGCCGATGATTGTGGTGGTGATTGACGAGTTGGCTGACTTAATGATGGTGGTGGGTAAAAAAGTCGAGGAGTTAATCGCGCGTATTGCACAAAAAGCCCGTGCTGCTGGCATTCATTTGATTTTGGCGACACAGCGTCCGAGTGTAGACGTAATTACCGGTTTGATTAAAGCGAATGTGCCGACACGCATTGCATTCCAAGTGTCCAGTAAGATTGACTCGCGCACGATTCTCGATCAGCAAGGCGCAGAGGCGTTGCTCGGACAGGGCGATATGCTGTATCTCGCGCCGGGTACGGGTTTGCCAGTGCGTGTCCATGGTGCCTTTGCTTCGGATGATGAAGTGATTCGCGTGGCTGAATTCTTACGCGAAAATGGTCAACCAAACTACATCGAAGACGTTTTATCAGGTGGAGCTGGTGCTGATGGTGAGGGTGGTGAAGGTGATGACGGTGAATCCGACCCGTTGTACGATCAGGCGGTTGCCTTTATTTTAAGAACTAAAAAAGCCTCGATTTCCTCAGTTCAGCGCGAGTTTCGCATTGGTTACAACCGCTCGGCACGTCTGCTGGAGCAGATGGAGCGTAGCGGCGTGGTCTCACCGATGCAAAGCAACGGTAGCCGTGAAATTTTGGTACAAAACGGCTTGGATTAATTTCAGCAGTTGGAGGCAAAATATGAAACGCGCATGGGTAGTAGCAGTAGCGCTGTTGGGTTTGACGGGGTGTGCGACTATGACCCGCGAGCAATGTCAAAGCGTGGATCCGCAGGCACAAGGTTATGCGGACGGACAAAAAGGCCTGACGACTCGCGGTGTGGATCAATTGATCTCTTCGTGTCAGTCAGGACAGCGTGCGGGCAGCATTGCCGATGTATCACGCTTCAAAAATGAGTATCTAAAAGCTTATCAAAAAGGATTGGCTGAGTACTGTACACCGGCCAACGGTGAGCGAGTGGGTTTGCTCGGTGAGGATTACTTGGGTGTGTGTCCGAAAGAAAACGAAGCGCCGTTCCTCAAAGAGTATTTGTATGCATTAAAGCAATACCGTGATGCGCATCCGCAACCCGTTTATTACTATGAGCCATATTACCGCAATCCATTTTTCTGGCCGTATGATCCATTCTGGGATGGCCCGCGCTCTCGTTTTCATGGACACTTCGGTTGGTAAATGAAGTTTAAAGGATTATTAGGCGGTTTATGTGCCGTGACGTTGGGAGTTTTTACGACACAAAGTGTGGCGGATGAAAACTCTGCCACATGGGTTGGCTTGGCTACCCA
>CAYZVI010000074.1:0-7438 GCA_964481695.1 uncultured Hydromonas sp.
CCCAAACATGCGTGGCGCAGGCGCCGAGTAATCGCTATATTGCGTCGTTGCGTATGGGGCAAGATCAATTGAATTTTAGCTGCCGTTGTGTGGCGCGAGATATGCTCCATATCCTCTCTAGTAAAGAGCGTGATGAGCTACTGCGGCAAATACGCCAACGGCAAAATCTTCAAGCTGTGGGTGAACGGATGTTTGAACGTACTGAAGTGAAAAACGCTGCATTGACCTGTAGTGCAGCCTATTACCTGTGGCGATAGAAGGCTTAACTGTTAACAAACTTGGTTTATACGTAGAAAAGGGCGCAGTTTGCGCCCTTTGCCATGTCGTTGAGTTATTTCAGCGTTTCTTTTTCATTGGCTTTTTAGCCTTTTTGACCGGCGATGCTGCCGCTTCTTCAACCGCCTGCGCGGCATCTGTGGTTGCGTCATTGTTCGTCGAATCGAATTTGTCGGCAAATGATTTTCCTATCGGACTGTTTTTGAGGTTTTCAATGCCATCCACGCTGTTTTCAGCAGTGGGTGGGTCGATCAATTTGGCTTTCCCAATATCTGTGACGGTCATGTCGGTGATAAAGTGCATTTGAAAACCACCTTTAGGTGCTGCCGATTCAGTTGATTTTTGGTTTAAATCTCCTGACATTGCATCTGGGTTGATCAGATAGTTGGAATCAGCACGCATGGTGACAATCTGTCCCGCTCGATTAAAGGATACAGTGTATTGGTCGCGTGATTCAGGCGAAAATAATTTGCCCAATTCTTTGACCAGACCGGCATTGTGTTTGATGTCTTCAGTCATCTCCTGCGCTTTAGCCGCGCTGGATTTGGCTGAATCACCAATTGCATTGTCTTTGCGCGGTGGAATGAGTGCATCAATCATTTCATCCCACATGGATGGGAACATAGCGATTTGATCTTGCGGTTTCAGGTCAAATTGTAATTTGCGTACTGCATTGAGTTTGCGATCTTCAGCGGTCAAAGGAAGCTCATTGATGCGTTCTGCAGGAATTTTCCCTAACATTTGATACGAGTATTTGCGCATGATGTCGACCAGTTTTTTGTCAGCATTAGGAGCGATGGGCAGTTTGCTCAGATCAAAGCGTGAGTATTTACCTGCATTGTCGATATTCGTGATGAGTCCATCCAGCGCGCTCAGGTCTGTGTACAGCAGTTTGGCTTTTCGATCCAGTACGATAGGAAAGCGAATATGGCCATTGATGTTTTTCGCTTCGTAACCGTACTCAGGAATGATTTGGTATTGATCATTCACTGTGTCAATGATGCCTGTTCCGTTGAAAATAAATTTTTTTCCAAAGAAATTCAGATACTTATTGAATGTGTCGGTGCTCGCCACATCTGTGTCGCTCTTTGCGCCAGTAACTCCCATGTTAATCAGTTTTGCGCTCATATCCATGCGGTAGCTCGGCATTTCATAGAATTGATTGGTGCCGAATTGCAATGCTTCGTTGGCAGGCATTTTCTGGATAGGTGAAACACAAGCGGTCAGACCCAAGCAAGCAAACATCAGTCCAGCGGTTTTCAGTGATTTCATCGGATATCCTTATTTATTCAAATGAGATGTCATATTGTAATCAAATTACACTGTGAAATTGATGAAATAGAGTGTGTTTTAATCAGAAATTTTATTTGAATCTCGGCTTATTGAGCGCAATGTCTTCTGCTAAAACAGCCGTTCGGGTACAATACGGTCGTTGAACCATCCGCAAAGAGTATGGGTGGTTAGAGTCAATGAAATACTGAAATACCCAAAAGATGCACAAGGATGAATATGACGCAAGCGGTAAGAACTTTTCAAGAAACCATTTTAGATCTACAAAATTATTGGAATGCCCAAGGCTGCGCATTGCTGCAACCTTATGATTTAGAAGTCGGTGCCGGTACCAGTCATACCGCAACCTTTTTGCGCGCCATTGGTCCTGAGCATTGGCGTGCGGCGTATGTGCAGCCATCACGCCGTCCGAAAGACGGTCGCTACGGTGAAAATCCGAATCGCTTGCAACACTACTATCAGTACCAAGTGGTACTCAAACCTGCGCCGGAAAACATCCTTGATTTGTATCTCGGTTCATTGCGTGCATTGGGTTTGGACTTGAACGAAAACGACGTGCGTTTTGTCGAGGACGATTGGGAGAACCCGACACTCGGCGCGTGGGGTTTGGGCTGGGAAGTCTGGCTCAATGGGATGGAAGTGACGCAGTTCACTTATTTTCAACAAGTCGGCGGCATCGACTGCAAGCCGGTTTTAGGCGAAATCACCTATGGGCTGGAGCGTCTGGCGATGTATTTGCAAAAAGTCGAAAACGTCTACGACCTCGTGTGGACGCGCTGGGAAGAAAACGGCGTGACACATGAATTGAAATACGGCGACGTGTTCCACCAAAACGAAGTTGAGCAATCGACCTACAACTTCGAGTATTCTAATGCCGATATGCTATTCCGCCATTTTGCCGATCACGAACGAGAAGCCAAAGTATTGATGGGTGAAAACCCCGATACTGGTGAGCCGATCGAAGGCGCGCGTAAACTGGCGCTGCCAGCGTACGAACAGGTCCTTAAAGCAGCGCATACCTTTAATCTTTTGGACGCACGTGGGGCGATTTCCGTGACCGAACGCGCTGCCTACATTGGCCGTATTCGCAATCTGTCGCGCAAAGTCGCACAGGCATACTACGAGTCGCGCGAGCAGCTCGGTTTCCCGATGAAGCCTGCACCGATTGAGTTCGTGGCTTAATGTTGGCGGTCGTATGTATAACATTGACGCAGTAGTATTAGCACAGATTGACACGCAGGTCGTTCGCACGGAAGAGTTGCACGGCTTGCGTTGTCCAATGCCTATTTTGCGTACCAAAAAAGCCTTGGCGCAAATGACTCAAGGGCAAGTGCTCAAAGTCACCACCACCGATCCGGCTGCCGTGGATGATTTGGCAGTGTTTACCCGACAAACCGGTCATCATCTGCTGGCACAGCAGGAAAGCTCGGATGACCACAGTGTAACTCATTGGATTGAGCATAAATAATCGCTGTGGTGGTGTTTTGCCATCCCATATGCGACACAAAAACAACATCTCCAGCCGTCAATGTCCACAAAAGTAGTAGAAAATATGGTCAAATCTGGTATCAGGCATATATCATAAAATAATGTCAGTTGACAGTACGTAACTTATGGTATTTTTACACTGATTTTATAGGCGATTTTGTACATCAATACGGAAATAAATAGCGACGAGTAACTGGGGGCGATATGAACGCATGTGAAAAAAAACAATCAATAACTCAACCAAAATGGTGGCAAAGAGGGTTGATGCATTTGGCAATGGTCGGTGTATCGCTGTCATTATTTGCTTGTGTGGAGATTAATGGTAAAGCGGACGTGAGCGATAAGGGGCATGTCAAAGTCGTGACTACCTATGATTTTTCGAAGGTTTTTAATAATCTGAAAAACCAAAATCCCGCATTGACTAAACGCATGGAAGGTTTTGATTGCAAAATTTTCGTGAGCAAAAGCCCGAATTTTAAATGTGATGACGAAGGTGTTTTGAAATACAAAATGACCGACGAAATGGACAAACCGGTGGGCGTTACAGTGGATGAGAAAACCGGCGAGTTAAGCTTTGATGCGGTTAAATTCTTTGCCAGCGTGACCGATATTAAAGGCATGGTTCAGCGTGATGGCGCTCAAGGTGCATTGATCGGGTCTGATGTTGGTCCATTGTTGCCGTTGCAAAGCTCGCGTCGTCAAACTTACTTGAACGAAGGCTTGAGCATCATCCTCACCACGCATTTTGCCAATGACATTGTGAGTGTTGATGGACAAGAAGTGAAAAATGTGGGTCGTGACATCACCATTAATTTCATGGACATCGCTGATAAACCGTCATATGTGATTGTGACTCGACCAAAACAATCGCAAGGTGCGATGTGGTGGTTCATTTTGGGTGTATTGGCGTTGCTGGCATTGGCAGTATGGTTCTTGTGGCGTAAAAATAAAAATAACTCAAATCCGCCATCAGGCTCGGGCAATCAGGCCGGCGGTGGCGGTAAACCAAGTGGTAACGGTGGCGGCGATATGAGTCCAATCGTGGTGGCTGATAGCGCAGTTTCTAATGTTGCTCCGGTAGCTGCGGCAACAGCGGCTGCTGCTCCTGTGGTCTCAACTGTTGCCGATGATATTTCCGAAGAATGGGGTGCTGAAAGCACACCGCCGGTTGTCATGTCTACTGAGCCAGAGCAGGTAGTTGAGGTTGCACAGGACAATACGCATGAAGATGCTAAATCAGAAGAGCCGGTTTTAACCAAAGGTCAACGTATTGCTCAGGTCATCTCTGCGGCAGCAGTCGGCGTTGGTAGCTCTGCCGTGGGTGGTGGTGCGCATCATACCGTTGAAGAAGTTTTGGTACAGGAAGAAACAGAAAATGCCGGTCAAGCCATCGTAGATGAGCATGCAACGGCAGATGTGGAGAAAAAACCAGAGCAATCAGTTTGATCGGATGCTCAATAGAGATACTTTTCCAGTGGTGGGTTTGGTGAAGTAGAATAATCGTCATGATGAAGAAACGGGGGTCAATACCCCCGTTTTTTTCGAATATGTATAAGTTGTCAGAGGTAACATCGTGAATATATTAATCAGCTATGCTATTGCTGCTGAACGAGTAGAGGTTCATTTTTCGGGTTGTCAGATACGCTATTGTGAAACGGGTATTGGCAAAGTGAATGCGGCTTTGGCGGTGTACTCTGCTGTGCTTGAGCAGCGTCCGGATTGTATTTTGAATATGGGTACGGCCGGTTCTGTGACGCATCCAGTCGGAACAATTGTGTCGTGTGGCCGTTTTCTGGATCGAGATATGGAGCAACTCAAAGATTTTGGTGTGCCTTACCAACATGATTTTGTCGATCAATTGGTGCAAAAGCCATTGTTTCAAGGCCTTGATCTCGCTCATGTATGCAATACCGGTGATAGTTTTGTTACTGAGATTATTGATCAAGCCGATGTGGTCGATATGGAAAATTTTGCCGTGGCTGAGGTGTGCAGTCGTGCGGGTATTCCACTGCTATCGGTCAAATATATCACGGATTGTATTGGTGAAAATTCTATTGCTCACTGGGAGGAAGAATTGCATGATGCCAATGTGGGGTTGCAAAGTTTTTTTGACCGTTGGTCTGGCGAATGGGATAAACACACATCCAGATAGTTCGTATATGGTGGTGCCATCTGGCCGGTGATTGACCGGCCATATTTATCGGTCGTTGGGGAGAGATAAATGAAAGGATATTCATGAACGTTTTGGCTTTGACGCAAGAGCAAAAAAGACACCGCTGGATCGCTTTGGCTGTGGTTTGGGTCGGTTATATTTTGTCGTTCTTCCAGCGTTTTGCGCCGACCAGTATCGCGCAGGATTTGTCCAGCGCATTCCAGATTTCGGCGACGTCTTTAGGCGCTTTGGCGGCGACTTATTTCTATGTGTACACCGTGACACAGATTCCGACGGGTGTGTTGGTGGATACTTGGGGGCCGCGCCGAGTTCTGGTTTGGGGTGGCGTGATTGGTGGCATTGGTAGCTTGCTATTTGGTTTGGCGCCCAGTTTTTCATGGGCGTTACTTGGACGCACTTTGATTGGTTTGGGTGTGTCAGTGACGTTTATTTCCATGTTGAAGTTGATTGCGGTTTGGTTTGAGGAAAGGCAATTTGCAACCATCGTGGGTATTTGTATTTTGATTGGCAATCTCGGTTCGGTTTTGGCGGGATCGCCTTTGTCTACTGGCGCTCAAGTATTCGGTTGGCGCTCCATTTTTGTTACAGTCGGGGTTTTGTCTTTAATTGGTTCGGTGCTGTGTTGGTGGGTCGTGCGTGATCGGCCGAGTGCTCCTAAAGAGGGTCAAAAAGTAGCATCACATATGCCTTTTTCCGAAGTGATGCAGGGATTGAAAAATGTGATTGCCAACCGCGATACATGGCCTACTGTGTTGACCAATGCAGGGATTTCAGGTTCGTTTTTCGCATTCGCAGGTTTGTGGGCTACGCCTTATCTGATGCAAGTTCATGGCTTATCACGTGCAGTGGCTTCGGTGCATTTATCGTTGTGGTTTGGTGGCTTTGCCGTAGGTTGTTTGTTCATCGGGACTTTATCGGATCGCTTGGGACGGCGAAAGCCCGTGATGATTACAGCCTCTTTGATGTATGCGATGATTTGGTTATTGCTTGCCTCGTGTATGATTCTGCCGGTATCAGTGACTTATGTATTGTTTACGGTATTGGGTTTGTTGACTTCCAGTTTTAGTTTGACTTGGGCATGTGCAAAAGAGGTGAACCCATCGCATTTGTCTGGCATGTCCACCAGCGTTGCTAATATGGGAGGGTTTTTGGCCGCAGCATTGATGCAACCGCTGTTTGGCTGGGTCATGGATCTGGGTTGGCAGGGTAAGCTGAATCATGGGATGCGTATGTATGAAGTCGGAACTTGGCAATATGGCATGGCCGTAATGGCTTTACTGGCTGTACTCGGTGCTATGTCCACTTGGTGGTTGCGAGAAACACGTTGCCGCAATATTTGGACTGCTTAAAGGCAAAAGCAGATTTACAAAACTTTACATGCCATACATTTTCGTTTCACAGACTGAGCCTATATTTGAAACTAAGGATTGGTTATTAATTTTTTCAGCTAAACTTAGGAGGCGATTATGAAAAGCTCATCTATGAAACGTTATGGTATGGCGGCTTTATTGGCGATGGCAGTTGTGGGTGCTTATCCTGTGTATGCACAAATCAATAGCAATAAGGCGCTGTCTGAGCAGGAAACCCGCGGTTTGTTGCGTATGGTTGAAGAAGAAAAATTAGCGGGTGATGTTTACCAAACTTTGTACGAAAAAACCGGTGTACGCAATTTTGGCAACATTGTACGCAGTGAACGTCAGCATCAGAATGCGGTGCGCAATTTATTGCAAAATTATGGTATCGCTGATCCGAGTGCAGGCAAAAAAGTGGGTGAGTTTTCGGATCCAGAATTTACCAAACTTTATCAACAACTGGTGGCTCAAGGCTCTCGTTCCACCGTGGATGCTTTGCAGGTAGGAACCTTGATTGAAGAATTGGACATTGCTGATCTCAATACATTGACTCGTCAAACTCAACGAACCGATATGTTGCGTGTGTATGAAAACCTAAATCGTGGCTCACGCAATCATTTACGCTCGTTTGATTCAACGCTCAAGCGTCAATCCGGTGCCAGTGCTTATCAACCGCAGCATTTAACCCAAGCGCAATACAATGCGATCATCTCGTCAGCGCATGAACGAGGTGGTATGACTGGCGGCATGGGCGGTGGAAGAGGAATGAATGGTGGTGGTACTGGTGCAGGCATGGGTTCAGGCATGGGTTCAGGTATGGGTTCAGGTATGGGTTCAGGTATGGGTTCAGGTATGGGTT
>CAYZVI010000075.1:0-7418 GCA_964481695.1 uncultured Hydromonas sp.
AAGCAGCGATCACACAGATCGGCACGCTCACTCAATGGAAGCTGGCGATCAAACCCGGCAAGCCATTTGCTTGGGGACACATTGGCCATACGCGCATCATGATGCTGCCCGGTAATCCAGTGGCAACCTTTGTCACCTTCAAAATGCTCGTTGAACCCTCTCTGCGCGTGATGATGGGGGCGGATTCGGAAGTAGCCCGACCTACGCCGATTATGGCACGTGCGAATTTCAGCGCAAGCAAAGCCGACAGCCGCCGAGAATTTTTACGTGGTATTCTGTGGCACGATGTACAAGGGATCGCGCATGTGGACCGCATGAGTAACCAAGGCTCACACATGCTCTCGGCCTGCGTACAGGCCAATTGTCTGATTGAGGTAGATGCGGGCGTGCTGGTTGAGCAAGGTCAAATGCTACCTATTCATAACCTTTAAACGATATCAGTCCAACGCAATGAACACTCTAAATCCTTTAAAAATCGGCCTTGTATCCATCTCCGACCGCGCCAGCAGCGGCGTGTATGCAGACGAAGGTTTACCCGCCCTACAAAACTGGCTCACCCGCGCGGTGCAAAACCCACTGGTGTTTGAGTCACGCTTGATTCCCGATGAGCAGGCGATTATTGAAGCCACATTGATAGAACTGTCTGATACGCACGGCTGCGAGCTGATATTTACCACCGGCGGCACCGGCCCTGCACCACGGGATATCACCCCTGAGGCCACTTTGGCTGTCGCTGAGCGCGAGATGCCCGGTTTTGGTGAGCAAATGCGGCAAATCAGTCTGCATTATGTACCGACCGCGATTTTGTCCCGGCAAACAGCCGTGATCCGTGGGCAATCGCTGATTGTCAATCTACCGGGACGACCGAAATCCATCGCCGAGACTTTAGAAGGTGTACGCAATAGCGATGGAAGTATAGTGGTACACGGTGTTTTTGCCGCGATTCCTTACTGCATCGAGTTGATGGGCGGTACCTATATCGACACGGATGTGGCGATTTCTAAAGCCTTTCGTCCGAAAAAGTCTTAGCCCGCTCGAGCTGAGCAAACCGAACATTCAGAATTTTTACTCAGGCCAAAACTGAGCCATTCACCATTGAGTGCGTCGTAAGTCTGCAATTGCCCGATAGAGCTGTCTGCCAAGCCCAAAACCACGCGCAGTGCCAAGCTCGCCTGCATCGCACCGATCACGCCAACCAACGGAGAGAAAATCCCCAGCGTCGCGCAGGCACCATCGCTCACAGTTGCATGCTCGTTCTGTTCGGGAAACGCGCAGGCATAACACGGACTGTACGCCACGCGTGGGACATACAACGCAATTTGTCCGTCAAAGCGCACCGCCGAACCAGACACCAACGGAATATGCCGTTGCACCGCCACACGGTTAATCGCATGACGTGTGGCAAAATTATCCGTACAATCGAGCATCACATCCACTTGTGATTCTGAGCACAAGCGCACCAGCTCCTCCTCTCCTACGCGTGTATTGACCCCCCGTACTTGTACTTCGGGATTGAGTTGATTGACCCATTTTGCCATGACCGCACTTTTGGACTGCCCCACATCGGCGGTGCGGTAGCTGACTTGCCGTTGCAAATTGGACAGTTCAATCGTATCCGCGTCAATGAGGGTCAATCGCCCTACGCCGCTGGCAGCCAAATACGGAATGACCGACGAACCCAAGCCCCCGCAACCCACCACCAGCATATGGCTGTCAAGCAACCGAGCTTGCCCCGCCAAGTCAACCGCATCAAGCAAAATATGTCGAGAATAGCGCGCCAACTGAGCGTCACTCAAATCCACCGAGGTCCCATTGGATGCAGTGCAAGCATTTTGTTGAGCAGAATCGTTCATAGAATGAAATTAAAAGCGTTTTACAATACATCGAGTGTACCTTCAACCAATGCGCAGCGCACATCCCCCATTCGGCGTAGTGTCGCGCTCAGCACTCAGTCATACAATACACGGAAGTCTACTTCATTTATAGTTAAACCATGCTACAAGACCGCTTTGGACGCACCATCGACTACCTGCGCATCTCTGTGACCGACCGTTGCGATTTACGCTGTGCGTACTGCATTCCGAAAGGTTTTCGTGGTTTTGAGATTCCCGAATCGTGGCTCAGTATCGAGGAAATCACTCGCGTGGTCAACGCCTTTGCACAACTGGGCACACGTCGCATTCGTCTGACCGGTGGCGAGCCTCTGCTGCGCAAAGATCTCGTGCCTTTGGTGCAAGACATCAGTGCGATAGACGGCATCAACGACCTCTCCCTATCAACCAATGCTACGCGTCTGGCGGTACATGCCTACGATCTGCGTCGCGCCGGGCTCAATCGAATCAATGTCAGCCTCGACTCGCTGCGCGGTGAATGCGTGCGTCAAATCACAGGAAACGACAGCCTGCCGAAAGTATTGCACGGTCTGCGCATGGCCAAAGGCGCAGGTTTTAAGCAAATTAAGCTCAATATGGTGTTGTTACAAGGAGTGAACGAACACGATGTCGGTGAAATGCTCGAATACTGCATCGAAAATGGCTTCACCTTGCGACTCATCGAAAACATGCCAATGGGTGCCTCCGCCCGCAGCATGGGATATGTCAGCGCACAGCCGATTATCGAAGAATTACGCCACAAATACGCCCTACTACCGCTCACCCGTGCGAATAATCCACTGCTCGGCGGGGGGCCAGCACGCTATTGGCAAACGGTCGATGGAAGCTGCTCCATTGGTCTGATTACGCCCATTTCCCAACACTTTTGCGATACCTGTAATCGCATCCGCATGTCGGTCGATGGCACGCTGTATATGTGTTTGGGACAAGAGGAAAAATTTGAACTGCGACCACTGCTGCGTGCAGGCTGCTCGGATGAAGCACTGCAAAGCGCGATTCGTCAAGCGATTGAACTCAAGCCAGAAAAACACGAGTTTAAAGAAAAACCGGAAAAAATCGTGCGCTTCATGTCTATGACTGGTGGTTAAACGCCACTGTTATCATTGACCATTCTACCGCACTCATTTCTGCGCCATACGCTGCTGCAAAATCAAACTGATTTTAGCGATCAAGACATCCACCGCCACATTATTTCGCTCATCACTTGGAATAATGATGTTTGCATAGCGTTTGGTTGGCTCGACAAATTGATTGTGCATGGGCCGCACCTGTGCCGTGTACTGCGCCACTACCGATTCGATCGAACGTCCGCGCTCCAGACAATCGCGCTGCATTCGACGAATAAAGCGCAAATCCGAATCGGTATCAACGAATAGTTTAATGTCCATTAAATTGCGAATTTTTTCATCATACAGCGCCAAAATCCCTTCAAGGATAATCACATCCACAGGTTCTTGGTGCTTGGTATGTGTCGCGCGGTTATCAGCAGCATAGTCGTATTGTGGCAGTTCCACTGCTTCGCGCCTCAAAAGCTGTGTGAGCTGCTGGTGCATCAGCTCATTATCAAATGCGAATGGGTGATCGTAATTTTGCAACCGACGCTGCGCCGGTGAAAACTGCGATTGATCCTTGTAATAATAGTCTTGTTCAATAATCGTGATCGGAAAGCCGCTGAAATGCTCGTATAAAGCGCGAGAGACCGTGGTTTTTCCAGAGCCGGAGCCACCAGCCACGCCAATGATGATAGGCTTTTTATTCATTTTGACTTCTAAATATTGAGTAGCGGGGAACTAAACGCAGCTTAAGTACGGCTGAGTAAAGGTCACATTATATTAGAAATACAAATATCAACCGAAGTTAAAAAGGACTGAACTAAACGTTCATTGATCGCACTCATCGAGTAAACTCGGACATCCACTCACGATACAGTAGCGGCACATGCTGGCGTTGCAACTTTGGATTGAGCCGCTCTTCAATAGTCACGCTATCAAAAAATGAACGCCACAACATTTGATACTGTTGCTCATTTTCGCTGCGTTCTGGAATCTGTACGTCACTGACCACGTGCAAATTCATTGTTCCGTCCGCGTGCGTTAAGATCAACTCCCGTTGAATGTCATGAATAATAAAACGCTCCTGAGCAAAGCGTTTTTTGAAATGTTTACCCAATAGAGTTAACACATTACGTGGCGGCGCAACTCTCGCGTATAAAGTTCCATCATTTAACTCTTCAAAACGGGTAAACCCCGTCATACGGTGTACCGTTGAAAGCACCCGCTTTTGATAGCCCTCTACCGCATACACCACAGGCTCGGATAAATCAAACAAGGATTTAGGTTGATGAAGTCCCATTCGGGCGTAACGCATTAGATTGAGCTCAAAAGCACTGTCATCGCACAGGAAAGCATGCAATACCCGTTCGTAGTGAACCGATTCAAGCTGCTCTCGCAAATGGCGTGCCATTTTCTGAGCCTCATCCAGATTGGTCAATACGGTTTGCACCGATGCAAACAAATCATGTTCACCTAACTGCTTAACCAAGGTTTGCGGCACTTGTCGCTCTCGATACGTGCGTACCAACGCACTTAAGAACCCAGCAATGCTGCCGTCATACAGCCAAACTTGCACGGTCATAACTCACCCGTGATGCTGGAAATACCATCGAATAAACTGGGCTGTACCACCTCCTTAGGCTTAGGCAGGCTGAGCAAAGAGGACTCTAAAGACTCCAAACTTACTGAAGTCATCGGCATCACCTCGCGTCGATAAGCGCTGACTGTCAAAAAATGACCGGCTTTCTTGAGCGAAATCTTCATCGTGACTAAATCTTCAAGTCGTAACCGACGCTGGCGACGTGCACGCAGGATTTTATTCACACTACGCACCCCCAAACCCGGCACACGCAGCAGCATTTCGCGCTCGGCTCGATTAATATCCATTGGAAATAACTCCAGATGACGCAAAGCCCAAGCCAGTTTGGGGTCAAAGCGTGTATCCAAATTCGGCGCATCTGCCGTGAATAATTCATCCACATCAAAGCCATAAAAACGCAGTAGCCAGTCCGCTTGGTACAAACGATGCTCACGCAGCATCGGTGGTTGAGAACTAACTGCCGGTAAGTTTTGATCATTATTCACTGGAATATACGCCGAGTAATATACCCGTTTTAACAGCGATTGACGATACAGCGCGGAACTAAGACGCATGATGTCATGATCTGATTCTGGACTCGCACCGATAATCATCTGTGTACTCATCCCTACGGGCCGTCGTTCATGCTCTAACGCATCGTTTTTCACCTGTGTGAGCGGCATCAAAACTTTTGATTTTGACTTCTCTGGCGCAAGCAACTGTAGGCTGCGCTCACTCGGCAGCTCGATATTCGCACTCACACGATCCGCTAAGCGTGTGGCTGCCAGTACTAAATCCTGAGATGCACCCGGAATCAACTTGACATGAATATAGCCATTGAAATGATACTCCTCACGTAACAACTGCAAGGTTTTAACCAGCAATCCCATGGTGTGATCTTCGCTTTGAATAATCCCCGAGCTTAAAAACAAACCTTCTATGTAGTTTCGTTTATAGAAATTCACGGTCAGCTCAGCAACCTCACGCGGAGTAAATGCTGCACGCTGACGATCATTACTGCGTCGATTAATGCAATAGGAGCAATCGTAAATACAAAAGTTAGTAAATAGAATTTTCAAGAGCGATACGCAACGCCCATCGGCCGTGAAGGAGTGACAAATCCCACTGCGATGTGGAGCGCCCAAGCCTTCGGCCGACGCTTTGCGATTCGAGCCAGAGGATGCACAAGACACATCATATTTGGCTGAATCACTGAGAATAGAAAGTTTACTTTGAATATCCATAAGCGTACTGTACCTGAAAAATGGATGTAGTGTCTTACTCATCGATTGAAATTTAATCCATATAAATCATAAGGTTAAATTAAATTAAAGGATAAAAGCACTATTATTTTTGTAAAAAAACCACGTTATGATTGAGCGTGGTTATCCATTTTTAGTTTAGTACATTATTTGCTTTGACCCAAAAGACATTCATATAAAAACTTATCTAATCAAACAGATCCGAGTCAAACAAATCGCCCTGCTCTTGCTGTATGACCACGCTACGGCGGACATCTAAGTTAATATCGGACATCAGCTTGCAGCAGCACGGTAAAATCTCATCTGGCCCTATGAAGGCCAATGGCAACTCGACATAAGTAACGGATCCGGACAGTAACTTCACCCGGCAGCTACCGCAGTATCCTGCGCGACACTGGTACTCCACCTCATGCCCCGTGCGCTCCAAGCCATCGAGCAGCGTTTCGCCGTCCAGCAGTTCAAACGAATGGTCGTAGGTGGTAATGAACATGAAGTATCGTTAAAAATCAAATGATTACAAAAAAACTTAGGCGCACGCTCAAGTTTGCCTTAAGCCATGCGCCTGCATTAAGTGTAACAGTAATTACAGTTCGAAGTCGCTCAAGTCGCTGGAATTGATTTCCGCATTGATCTGGCCGACCAGATAGGAGCTGACCTCCACTTCTTGAGGGGCTACCTGAACGTTATCCGAAGAGAGCCACGCATTGATCCACGGAATCGGATTTTGTGTCGCTTTGGCGAACGCCGGTGTGAGGCCGACCGCGCTCATGCGCAGATTGGTCACGTATTCGACGTACTGCGACAGAATGTCTTTGTTCAGGCCGATCATCGAGCCGTCTTTGAACAAATACTCCGCCCAGTTTTTCTCCTGTTCAGCGGCGCGTTTGAACAGATCAAAGCATTCCTGCTCGCACTCGCGAGCCACTTCGACCATTTCTGGATCATCCTGCCCATTGCGCATCAGGTTCAAAATATGCTGTGTACCAGTCAAATGCAAGGCCTCATCACGTGCAATCAGTTTGATGATTTTCGCATTGCCTTCCATCAATTCACGTTCGGCAAAGGCAAACGAGCAGGCAAAGCTGACGTAGAAACGAATCGCCTCCAGCGCATTCACGCACATCATGCTCAGATACAGTTTCTTTTTCAGATCACGCAGGCTCACCGTTACTTCATGACCATTCATGTGGTACGTACCCTCACCGAACATCTGATAAATCTGCGTGGCATGAATCAAATCATCGTAGTAATGCGAGATTTCCTTCGCACGCTCGATGATGTGTTGATTGCGTACGATGTCATCGAAAATCACCGACGGATCAGTCACGATGTTGCGGATGATGTGGGTGTACGAACGCGAGTGCACGGTCTCAGAAAACGACCAAGTTTCAATCCACGTTTCTAACTCGGGCAGAGACACCAGTGGCAAAAACGCCACGTTCGGGCTGCGTCCCTGAATCGAGTCGAGCAAGGTTTGATATTTTAAATTACTGATGAAAATGTGCTTTTCATGCTCTGGTAATGCTTGGTAATCGGCTCGGTCACGTGAGACATCGACCTCTTCTGGACGCCAGAAAAAGGACAATTGCTTTTCAATCAGCTTTTCAAAAACCGGATGCTTTTGCTGGTCATA
>CAYZVI010000076.1:0-7312 GCA_964481695.1 uncultured Hydromonas sp.
AGGACTTGTGTTGATTCTACTTTTAGATGCCGCCCTTTTAGGGGGTATTACCATTCCTGTAAATGTTTTAGCACCGCCAACGTCGGCGCCGCATTATTGAGCGTGTAAAAATGCAGGCTCGGTGCGCCGAGTTGGATCAATCGTTGACACAGTTGCGCCACGACTTCTTCGCCAAATGCTTTGATACTGGCTTGATCGTCGCCAAAGCTGGCGAGTTTGAGCAAAATCCAGCGTGGGATTTCAGCGCCGCAGGTTTCAGAAAAACGCGCCAGTCGGCTGTAGTTGGTGATCGGCATGATGCCCGGTATGATCGGCGCGTCCACACCGGCTTTGCGCGCGTCCTCAATAAATCGGGCGTAGGCGTCGGCGTTGTAGAAATACTGGGTGATCGCCATATTCGCGCCGGCGTGCATTTTATTGACGAAATTTTTCAGGTCGTGTTGCGGTGTGCGCGATTGCGGGTGGTATTCGGGGTAGGCGGCGACGGCGATTTGGAAATGTTCGCCGCTGTGTTCGCGGATTAGGGCGACCAAATCAGAGGCGTGGTTTAATTCACCCATACCGCCCATACCGGAGGGCAAATCGCCGCGCAGGGCAACGATGCGGTTCACACCTTGGGCTTTGAGGCTGTCCAGAATCTCGCTGACGGTGCTGCGCGTCGCACCGACGCAGGACAGGTGGGGCGCGGCTTGGTGGCCTTGTGCACGGATATTGGCGACGGCGTTGAATGTGCCGGCTTGGGTTGAGCCGCCCGCGCCGTAGGTCACGGAGAAAAATTCGGGCTGGTGCGGCGCGAGTTCGGCCACGGTGTGCATGAGTTTGTCTTCGCCTTCAGGGGTTTTCGGCGGAAAAAATTCAAAGGATACGGGGATGGAAATGCTCATGTTGTCTCTTTAATCAGTATGGGTGGTTTAATCGGGTTGGAACTGCGCGAATACGAAAAATTCGCGGTTGCCATCGGTGCCGGTGATTGGGCTTTCAAAGTAGTCCAATACGGTCAAATGTTGCGCGAGGCAAGCTTGAATAATGTTGCTTTGCACTTCGCTGTAACGGGCTGGGTCTTTGACAATGCCTGCTTTGGATAAGGCTTCGGCATCCAGTTCAAATTGCGGTTTGACTAGCATCAGGATGTGGCCATTGGGTCGGAGCAGGCTGTGCTCGCCGGTCACGAAAATCGGTAGGATTTTGGTCAGGGAGATAAAGGATAAATCCGCCACCGCCAAATCAAAATGATGCGTGATGGGGGTGATGGCGTGATTGTCCAGATCATCCCAACGTTCGGCCAGCACTTCATCGTCCAGATGTCGTGCATTGAGGTTCTCGAACAGGGTCAGACGTGCTTCGGATTGCAAACGTGAATGCAGTTGACCGTGGCCGACATCGATGCCGACAACGTGTGCTGCGCCGCTTTGCAGCAGGCAGTCGGCGAAGCCACCGGTGCTGGTACCCAGATCCAATACCTTCGAACCTGCGACGGATAGCTGCGTGTGCGCCAGCGCACCGGCGAGCTTCATGCCCGCGCGCGAGACGTATTTGTCGGTGTCCGACGGAATGAGTTCGAGCGGGGCGGAATCATCCAACTCATACGCTGCTTTTTTCAGCGTTTGCCACTCGCGGCCATTGTGCCAGCGCACGCGTGCGTCACCGATCAGGCGCTGTGCATGTGCGCGCGAGTCGGCCAAACCTTGCGTGACAAGTACCTGATCCAGACGCGGCATGGGGTTTAAGCCTGCGTTGGTTTATTGGGTAACAGCAGTGAGCTGGATGCCCAAGTGATGAGGCTGTACACGATCGCGGCCCAAAATGCCGTGCCGAAGCTGTCGATGGTGAAGCCTTTGACGATATTACTCACCCAGTACAAAAAGCCTGCGTTGATGAGCAGGGTGACGATGCCGAGCGTGAGAATCTGCAAGGGTAGGGTGAGAAAGCTGACCACGGGTTTGATGAAGGTATTGATCAAACCCAATACCAGTGCGGCGATGAGTGCGGTTTGACCTTGGTCAATCTGCACGCCATTGAATAAATAAGGTAGGGCCAACAATGCAACCGTGGCAATTGCCCAATGAATCAACCAACGAGCCATGAGTATTCTCCTGTGTTAGGGTGAGTCAAATTCCGCTTAAAAATTGCGAAAAGCGATAAATGAGATATTGATGTTGAGCTTTTTAAGCCCAAAATGCGAAACCAGACAAGGCGCAGAGTGGTTTTGGTGACGACGTGTACATGAGGTACACGAGGAAATCAAAATCACTCTGCAACGACGTATGGTAATGCGGTTTGGTGCTTAAAATTAGTAGCGGTAGTGATCTGGTTTGTACGGCCCCTCAACCTTCACACCAATGTAATCCGCCTGCTCCTGTGTCAGTACGGTTAGTTTCGCACCGATGCGCTCCAAGTGCAAGCGCGCGACTTTCTCATCCAAATGTTTTGGCAAAACATAGACTTCATTGTTGTATTTATCACCATGTGCGAATAATTCCATCTGCGCCAAGGTCTGATTGGTGAACGAGTTACTCATCACGAATGATGGGTGACCGGTGGCGCAGCCGAGGTTGATCAGGCGGCCTTCGGCCAGCAGGATGATGCGTTTGCCATCAGGGAAAATGATGTGATCCACTTGCGGTTTGATGTTTTCCCATTGCAGATTTTGGATGCCCGCAACGTCGATTTCGTTGTCAAAGTGACCGATGTTGCACACGATCGCTTGATCGCGCATTTTCGCCATGTGTGCGGCGGTGATGATGTCTTTGTTGCCCGTCGTGGTGACGAAGATGTCCGCAGTTGCGACTACGTCGTCCAAGGTTACCACGCGGTAGCCTTCCATGGCTGCTTGCAGTGCGCAGATCGGGTCAATTTCAGTCACGAGTACGGTTGCGCCCAGACCGCGCAAGGATTGTGCCGAGCCTTTACCCACGTCGCCATAGCCGCAGACGACCGCAACTTTACCGGCGATCATCACATCGGTCGCGCGTTTGATACCGTCTACCAGTGATTCGCGGCAGCCGTACAGGTTGTCGAATTTCGATTTGGTCACTGAGTCGTTGACGTTGATCGCTGGGAAGGGCAAGTCGCCATCTTTGGCCAATTGATACAAACGCTTCACGCCGGTGGTGGTTTCTTCGGTCACACCTTGGATCGAAGCCAAACGGGTGGAATACCATTTTGGATCGGTTTTGAGCTGCTCGCGGATGGCGGCAAACAGGATGGTTTCTTCGTGTGAACCCGGATGATCGAGTACGCTCAAATCTTTTTCCGCTTTCGAGCCGAGGATCAGCAGCATGGTGGCGTCGCCGCCGTCGTCCAAAATCATGTTGGCGTATTGACCATTGCTCCAGTCGAAAATTTTATGGGTGAATGCCCAGTAGTCTTCCAACGATTCGCCTTTGTACGCGAATACCGGCGTGCCGGTAGCCACGATGGCGGCAGCAGCGTGGTCTTGGGTTGAAAAAATATTGCACGATACCCAGCGTACTTCTGCGCCGAGCGCTTGCAAGGTTTCGATCAACACGGCGGTCTGAATGGTCATGTGCAGCGAGCCGGCGATGCGCGCGCCTTTAAGTGGTTGGCTCGCGCCGTATTCTTTACGTAATGCCATCAAACCCGGCATTTCGGTTTCGGCGATGTTGAGTTCTTTGCGACCCCAGTCGGCCAAGGCGATGTCGGCGATGTGGGCGTTTTCGGTGATATACATAATCTGCTCCAATAAAATTGAATGATTCAAAAACGCAAAAATGCGATGTTGAAATCCAAATAAGTGTCGGGCAGTGAGGAGAGATGATCGAATAATCGGGATGATCGGAGGACTCGCTCACTTAAAACCACTTTTAAATACACCATAAAAGGGAAAGTGAGCGTCGTTGAATTAGCTACTCATTAAATAGCTGCGCATCGAGCCTGATAGTCTGTATGAGTGAGAGACTGCTGCAACGCTCCTCGATGCTAAGGCGCGAATTATAGCATAAAACTTGATTTTTGCTGGCAGATATTGTTTTTCAGAGATTGCTGGTCGAATGCTTTTGTTTAATATAAATACCTATGTTTTCTTATAGGTTCAAAAGATATTCTTATGATATCGTTTTCTTATAGGCGTATCATCTAAATAGCGTTTGACCAGATTGGCGATGCTTGTATAAGGAGAAAAACATGAGTTTTTTAACCAGTTTGAGTGAGGGTACACAATTTGCCATCCAATTGGCAGTTGTGTTGGTGTGTTTGTTCTATGGGGCGAAAAAAGGCGGTATTGCACTGGGTTTACTGGGCGGTATCGGTTTGTTCATGTTGGTGTTTTTATTCAAAATCCAACCGGGTAAACCAGCGGTTGATGTGATGCTCACGATTTTGGCGGTGGTGGCGGCCAGTGCGACTTTGCAGGCCAGCGGGGGGTTGGATGTGATGTTGCAGTTGGCAGAAAAAGCGCTGCGTAAAAATCCAAAATACATCAGTATCCTCGCGCCGTTTTCTACCTTTTTCCTGACCATGCTGTGCGGTACAGGGCACGTGGTGTATACCATGCTGCCGATCATTTACGACATTGCGATTAAAAATAATATTCGCCCCGAGCGTCCAATGGCGGCTTCATCCATTTCATCACAAATCGGTATTATCGCCAGCCCTGTATCGGTCGCTGTGGTGTCGTTGACCGCGTTTTTAATGGGTGCGAGCACGAAATTAAATGGCTTTAATGGCTATCTGGATTTATTGTCCATTACTATTCCTGCGTCAATGCTGGGTGTTTTGGCCATTGGTGTTTTTAGTTGGTTCCGTGGTAAAGATTTGGATAAAGATCCGGTGTTCCAAGAATATATTTTCAAGCCTGAAAATCGCGAATACGTGTACGGTAATTCGACTTCCCTGTTGGGTAAAACTTTATCTCGCGAAAGCTGGATTGCCATGTGGATTTTCTTAGCGGCGATTGCTGTGGTGGCGCTGCTCGGTGCATTTGAAAACCTGCGTCCTGCTTGGATGGTGAAAGATAAACTGACTCGTCTAAATATGGTGAATGTGATTCAGATTTTCATGCTGTTTGCTGGTGCGATGATGGTATTGTTCACCAAAATGGATGCCAGCAAAATTGGTAAAACCGAGATTTTCCGCAGCGGTATGATTGCCTTAGTGGCGGTGTTTGGGATTTCATGGATGGCCGATTCGATGTTTGAGGTTCACACCCCGATGATTAAAGATCTGCTGGGCGGCGTGGTGCAACAACACCCTTGGACTTATGCGGTGATGCTGTTGGTAATTTCTAAGTTTGTGAACTCACAAGCCGCTGCGATTGCGGCGTTCGTGCCGTTGGCGCTCGGTATTGGTGTGCCGCCCGGGGTGGTGGTGGCCTTTGCGCCTGCTGCCTATGGTTACTACGTGTTACCGACGTATCCGAGTGATTTGGCCGCAATTCAGTTTGACCGCAGTGGTACCACGCACATTGGTAAGTTTGTGATCAACCACAGCTTTATTTTGCCGGGCTTGATCGGGGTAATCACCTCGTGTATTTTTGGCTATATTTTCGCCAGCTTGCGTGGGTTTGTCTGATTTTGGTGTCAGTTGAATGATTGCGCGCAGCCGCCCAAGTCCGCTTGGGCGGTTTTTCTATCTCTGTATCGTTAAATATTTCGCCTGCGGGCGCAATGCGCCTGCAATTTCACGCGTTTCACGGTGTACAATGCGGCGGTTAATAAATTGCGTTTAATTGTTTTCCATAAGTGTTATGAACCAAGTCGCCCCTTACTTCGCTGTTATTGGCAACCCCATCGCGCACAGCCAGTCGCCGCTGATCCACGCGCAGTTTGCCGAGCAATTCGGTATTTCCTTGCGCTATGAACGTGTGCTCGCGCCGATTGATGGTTTCGCGGCCGCCGTGGACGCGCTGCGCGCGCAGGGATTGCGTGGGTGCAATGTTACCGTGCCGTTTAAGCTGGATGCGTTTGCCTACGCGCATGAACGCTCGGCGGATGTGCGGTGGGCGGGTGCGAGCAATACGCTGAGTTTCGCTGATGGCCAAGTTAAAGCCGACAATACCGATGGGGTGGGTTTGGTACGCGACATCACACAGAATCGGGGCGTGTGCTTGCGCGGGAAAAATATCTTGCTGCTCGGTGCGGGTGGTGCGGCGCGTGGGGTATTGCGCCCGATTTTGAACGAATTGCCTGCTACCGTGGTGGTGAAAAACCGCAGCTTGGACAAAGCGCAAGCATGGCTGGCCGATATTCAACAGAACGCGGATTTCGCCGAAGTCGTTGGCGCGTGCGATCTGCGTGTGCGCGCGTGGGCGGATGAAGTGGAGCAGAGCTATGACGTGGTGATTAACGCCACGGCCAGTGGTTTGTCCGACACATTTACACCGCCGTCGGGCGTGCGCTTGGCCGAGGGGGCTTTGGCCTACGACATGATGTATGGCAAGCAAACCGCGTTCCTCGCGTGGGCGAGTGCGCTCGGCGCGAGCACTGCGGATGGCTGGGGCATGTTGGTCGAGCAGGCGGCGCGAAGTTTTGAAATTTGGCATGGCGTGGCACCAAACACCGCGCCGCTGATCGAACGTGGGAGCGCATGATGTGGCGCTATTGGCTCAAACCTTATATTTACTCGCTGGTCGCTATTTTCGTGGTGTTCCAGATTTGGTGCGTGGTTTGGCTGGCCTTGTACGGTTTGGGCTTGCATCCGTTCACCGCGTTTATGAAAAACGAACAAATGCGCCTAATTCCGGCCAAAGGACAATTTTTATTGGAGCGCGAGTGGCGCAGCTACGGTGAGATTTCGGATAACCTGAAAAAAGCCGTGGTGGCCTCTGAGGATGCGGGCTTTGTCGAGCACGATGGGGTGGATTGGAATGCGATTGAAACCGCGAAAAAGCGCAATGAGCGCCGTGGCAAAATCGTATCGGGCGGCTCAACCATCTCCATGCAGTTGACCAAAAATATGTTCCTCTCGTCCAACCGCAGTTATCTGCGCAAGGCCGAGGAAATCGGCATGACCTATGTGATGGAGCTGATGCTGCCCAAGGATAAAATCCTCGAAATTTACCTGAACTCGGTGGAGTGGGGTGAGGGTGTGTTTGGCGCGCAGGCGGCGGCACAGCATTATTTCAAACGCGATGCGAATCAATTGAGCGCGCAGCAGGCGGCGAAACTCGCGGTGATGCTACCCGCGCCGAAGTTTTACGATGCCAATCGCAAACACCGCAACCTCGGTCGTCGCGCAAACGTGATTTTGCGGCGCATGGGTGGCGCGCAAATTCCAGATGACGAGGGGATTTAATTGGTGCGTCATGATCCGCCGCTATCATTCTTTGCCAGTTTGAACCCGCATCATTGGGGCA
>CAYZVI010000077.1:0-7262 GCA_964481695.1 uncultured Hydromonas sp.
ATTCATTGGTAATTTGAGTTCAGTACCGCATCAATGGTGCTGAGCGTTTCTAAAGCGCCACCCGTTAAACTGATATCTTTGCATTGTTCTACCTGCGCTTCGGTCAAGTTGATACGAATCAAGCGAACATCGTTATTTCGAGCTAAACGTTGTGAAAAATTACGCACAGTTGGAATTGCTGTGCCGGCACCTATTTCAATCAGCACGGTATGACCTGATTGTCCCAAAAACTCCCGCAAGCGTGTGCTTTGAAACTCTGAGCGCCATGATATCCAATCACCATCGTTGAACATTAAGATATTGGGACGCGCCAATGCGCCACAGTGGGGACAACGCGGCTTAGCATTAAGCAAAAGGCAGTTTTTCTCATCTACCACAGGGGTAAATGGTTCGGTAGGCCAAATATCCTCGGTACATTTTTGACTGCATTGCAGATAGTGAATAGAGCCGTGGCATTCAAAAATGCGTGTTTCATCAAATCCTGCTTTTTGAAATTGTCCGTCCACATTGCTGGTGAAAATAAAGTAGTCATCGGATTTTGCCTGAGCCCACTGGCCCAAAATATAAAAGCCGTCGTGTGGGATGACGGCTCGATAACTGTTAAGTCGCAGACCATAGAATCCCCAAGCGAGTTCAGGATGGGTATCAAATAAGACGGGATTGGCCATAGACTCAAAGCGCTGCCCCAATTGCTCTAAGGCTGGAAACGCACGCCAAAAGCCATTGACACCACGAAAATCAGGCAGGCCAGAGTCTACGCCCATACCTGCTCCGGCGGAAATAATCATCCGATCCGCTTTTTGTATGGCTTGGGCGGCACGCTTGATCTCATGAGTATTTAACATTTGAGCCCCGTATCGGAAGTCAACTTAAATAATAAATTTCAAACCATTGGCTATGGTTTGGGCTAATAAGACCGAATGTTGCTCAGTCGATTCGCATCCATCTTATCGACAAGCACTGCTCGAATACCTCTGCACATAAGCGTCCTTGAATAAGTGCGGTGCATACCGCTTCAGTTTATTCTTACGTTTGACGACAACCCTAAAGTGCGTTTGCATCTCGTTATCACGAATAATATGCTCTGCGACCATCCAGTCATGAAAGCGAGTCGCACGGACATATCCGATGCGAAAATATCTCTGTATATCGAACACACGATTGATCCTCTTTAATAAAACCACTTGAACCACCAGTCGATACAGCGGGTCTGAACGGCTGTGTTTGAGATACAGTTTATCCATTTCAATCGCCTTAAAGTAAACGTAAGACAGCATACATTTGTTTATTGTGACGACATTTCCGACAAATCATGTCGCACTAACGTTCACTGGCTGGATATTGGGCTCCAAATATTGTGCGATTGCACATTTAACAGTCTCTAAATGCTCATTGCACAGCTTATCATTCCACTTATCAGATCCATAAATTAAAGCGAGTTTAAGTTGGTTTACTTGCGCTGTTTCATGTTTATTCATAAATTTGGCTCGCTTTTCATCGTAAGATACATTGCCGAAAGCGGAGTTCTCACTCACAGACACTAAAGCCAAGTTGCCAAAACCATGCAGATAACTACCTGTCCAGCCTTCCAATGCTTTATTGTCGGAGTCGGGTGTTTGTGGCGCCACATGCTCGATAGAGTTGCGAGACTTCATTAAAAACTTCGTCAGCTTTTCTGATCGATTGTCCTGCCAAGCGTTATACCAAAGAATAAAATCTACTTTGTAAAATAAATACTGTGAGAAATCTCGATAATCTTCGCTGCTCTCATTTGTATCAATTTTAAGTATTTTGAACAACGCACCTGCTGGATCATAGAGCGATAGTTCGTCTTTACCCAAAATCTCCTTAGCCAACTTACTGAACTCATCCTCTCTTTTCGTCGTGAGTTCTTGGGTGGAGGCGCCAAGGAGGCCCCATGTTAATTCACTGAGTTCGCCTTTGATTTTCGGGAAAAACAAGTAATTATCCAATTGCTTTAAATACTGAAAACACTGAAAAGACTGGGCTTTATCCTCAATTTGTTTTGCTTGGCCTTTAAGCAGAAATTGTAAAAACGGGGTGAGCCAATAATGAGTCACGCTTTCCTGCGTATGGTAGAGCATACTTTGTAAAACCGAGCAGGGTTTGTCATCAAGCCTCTCTTCTTGCCGGTTAATCGTTCCATCGCTTTGTGGTGAGTAACGTCGTTGAATGGTCAAAATCTCATCTTCCCCGCCCTTTTCAAGCCATTTAATAATTTCATCATCAAATACAACTCGAACTTGCCACAATAAATCAAGGAAGCCTTTTACAGCTTTTTTTATAGTCTCAGCATCATTCGTGTTAAACACATCGAAAAAATATTGATCAAACTGGCCAATTAGATTTTTTTCATCCAATTTACAATCGTTTTTATCGTTTTGCTTCAAAAAAATCCTAAGCGTGTGCTGAAGCAACAAAGAAAATGAAATAATGCTGCGCGTGGGATGATCTTTGGTGCTCTTATTGGGTGAATCGACAGCTGTTTCATTGCTATCTGTGTTCTCTAGAATATGTTGCAAACCAGCAGATTCTGAGCTCTCTGATGATTGATCGCTTGGCTTAAGCAGTTCTTTTGTGTTCTCAATGTCAAAATAATCCTTATCCTTAATGGCACCAATCTCTGTCTTAGATTTCCCACTTTCGCTGGATAAATTGTCCTCCAAGTACGCATCCATATTGGCGCACGCATCCCATATGCGACCGTACAACACATATTCAGTGTCATTCTTTATCTTTTCCAGCATTTTGGCTTTGAGCAGCTCATGTTGTTGGAGCTGAACACCGCCACTATTCAATACCTCGAATAATTTGTTTAGGTTAACATCCTCAGGTACTTGAGTGAAAATCAGCTTGACATGGGTTTGCAAAAATTCGCCAAACTTCTTGAGTTTTTCGGTCGGGTTATCATCGTGTCCTTTAAATTCGTGGAGTAAGCCCCTGATGGTCGATTGCGCTGCTTTAATATTGCTTAGCTCTTTGTCATCATCATTGGAATCCTCATCCGAAATTGGCTTTGAGAAATATTGATTGGCATGATCACGAATGGCAAATTGAAGTCTTGATTCATTTGCAAAAGGCATTTCAAGTTCACGCTTGAGTTCACGCCCTAACAGCCACAGGGTGGTAAATCGCTGTTGCCCATCAATGAGCTCAAATCGCCTGTTTTTTTCGAGAACAATGACTCCACCCAAAAAATAATCTTTGTTGGGATTATCATTAAAGTGTTTCCAAAGGTCATTAAGTAATTTTTTAACTTGCTCGTCACCCCAGACGTACAGACGTTGATAAATGGGAATGGTGAAACACTGGTTATTGTCAACGATGTCTTTGAGGGTTATCAGTTGCGATTTGTAACTCATTTTAGTACTCCAATTTTGTCATTGACCCAGCGGTATTTATCGCCAATGGATGGGGCATCGGGTTTTCCGCCCTTGGATTGTCCGTAATACTCAAATACCTTTTCCGCATACCGTTGTTTTACAGGCTTATCTTTGATATCACTGGGCTGGTTTTCATACAGTGATTTTGCCTCATTGATGTACGGTTGCATATCCTGTAGCAATTGATCGGGTGTATAGGCCCCCAAAATCATATCGATAAGATTAATGGGTTGTTCACGAAGGTATTTGGGAATCGTTTGCTCCACAATTCGATCGTTACGCCATCTGAGGCTACCGACAATAAACTCTAACCACAGAGCAAATTTAAATAAATCTTTATCTTCAAATTTGTCGTAATAACAAACCATGCAAAGCATATAAAACTGCCGAAGATACCCTGATAAGTGACTCACCACGTTTTGATAAAGGCCATCAAACTCAAGTAGTTTATTATCCTCGTGATTAGTCAAATGCTTGAGAATTAAGGCATATTTTTCTACAAACAAAAAATAACCAATGCCTTTATTGATCGGCTGTCTCAGCGAGAAGGGCAGATTGTGTGGGGTATGTTTATAGTCTTTCCAGCGATACTCAGCGATGTATGAGCCATCATCATCAATATCAATGGAGCGGACGTAGGTATTATTGCGATGCGGATACATTTGTATCTCTGAAATAGCAAGTGTTTTGTCGCCAAACTCAGCCTGTAAACCCTCGCGCTGTAAAAGTTTGTTCGCCGGAATCTCGACGTTTGTACCACGCCATGCACGAGCTCGATACAAAATGTATTGAAATAGCTCGTCCAGTAATTTGTTCTTTTCATTTGGAACAATTAAACTCGGCTCGTATTCTATGGACTCCCATTTTTTAGCAACGACACTTTGCTTGTCATAGCTCCTGATCACGCGTAAATGGTGGGCTTTGAGCAGATCAATCGCTCGTAATTGAACCCCTCGACTATTCTGAGTATCAAAAAATGAAAAGGCATCATCCTGTGAATCAGTAATGACCAAAGTAAAGCGCAGCTTCCCAAATACCTCATTGAGTGTTTGTTTGAGCGTCTCGTTTTGGGTATGCGACGCTAAAATTTGCTTCGCGCGGATGATATTATTTTGGGATATTTGGGATTGAAATTCGAAAGCGCAATTTTCAGGAATTTCAGAGTGGGTGAGTATAGACTTTAGAATCACCAAAGTCGTTAATCGTTGCTGGCCATCAATGACCTCAAAACATGAGTTCTGCTCATGCTTATGCTGATTTTTATACAACAAAATCGTGCCCATGTAGTATTCGGATTGTTCCGTTTTGGCAAAGTCTAAAAAATCGTGCAGTAATTTGCGTAAATTCTTTTCCTGCCAAACGTATGCTCTTTGAAAACTGGGTAGAACGACTTTGTAGGGCAAACCCCAGATGTCATCAAACTTTTTGATTTCGACGCTGACTGTGCTGGTTGATTCAGGTACTGCTGTTTCATTAGGCATAATTGAACTCTAAAATGGATCATCTGGATTAAAAACTTAAGGCGTTTCAAAGGCTGTGAAATGACAGGGTTACAACACCTTGGCCAAAATCAGGCTTAAATTATCAGGAGCGCCCATAGCCAGTATTGCTTCTCGCCATGTACGCACTTGATCGTCTATCTCGGCTGATGGGTGATACAATTGCTGCAATTGATCGCCTAAAACATCGTGCACCCCATCGCTGCACAATAAAATGGTGTCATTGGTTTGTAGTTTGATTTGAGATTGATGAATTGCAAAATCGTACTCTTCAAAATCCGCAACCCAGCAGTGATCCAAACCGTTGTACAGTTCGGCGTATTCCATATCAGGGTCTGCCTCGCCTGAAGCAATCAAACCGTTGATGATGCTGTGGTCGTAGCTTAACTGCTCCCAACGCCCATCCGCGCGAATAACATAACCCCGACTATCGCCCACGTTTAATAACGTACACACGTCATCGATGATCTGAATTACCACTAATGTCGTTGAAGAGCCAAAGGTTTTTCCTTTGGCCAGTTGGTCACAGAATTGATTATGGATTTGCCTTAATAATTTTGGGGAAAGTGGGTTCCCTGAGAGGCTTTTGATCAGCAGATCAATACACGCGCGACTCGCTTTTTCGGGTGATGGACTTATGGCAACCCCATCGGCGACAGCCAAAACCAGTGAATCGGTGCGTAAAATACAATGCGTGATGTGATGATCGGTGGATTGAATCAGATTTTGGCCATCAAACAAGCAATCTTGTTGATGGTGCGGTCGACCCTTATGTTGTGTTGATACAATTTCAAACATCTACAATCCTTATTGCCAGAGATCAATGGTTAGCCGATACGTCATTCATGATAGAAAGAACTTATTTCATAAAGAAAGTCATGATTGATCTACAAAGAAAGCCAAAATGGCGCACATGAGTTGTTGCAACAGATGTAATTAAATCACTTTTATGCGACAAAATATGTCGCCACAAGAGTGGCTTATTATTGTTTAATGCTCACTTTATTGACCGCCACCACATCCTCTCCAAAGCCTCGCAGCCATTTATCCAAAATCATGGTATCAACCACTGTGGCTGTGATGATGTAGCAATCATCCTGCTCTTCGACCGTTTGATCGGTGGATAAAGGCGATTCGACGATGTGGAGGCCAGCGTATTTTTTAATGGTGAGCGTGAGTTTGACGGTTTGTCCATCGCCAAAACCAAAACGCCCCTGAGCGTCATAACGCTGTAAATCAAAATCCTTGGGATAGGTGAAGGTGCGTAAGGAGGCTTTGACCGAGTTAAAGCGATGCAAAGCCAGAATGCGCTCATTATCATAATCCTTGAATCGGCACACCAGATACAGCGTTGTTCCTTGCTGTGCTAAACCCAATGGCATCACCTCTTTTACAGTCTGTTTGCCTTCTGCATTGACATAATCAATCTCTAACCATTGATTGTTATAGAGGGCGTGCGAAATGGTTTCAAATACACCTGCGCGAATGCTCGGTGGCAATAGTGGCTGAGTGGTATTGACCACACGCACCTTGGATAACCACTGTTTGGCGAGCTTGGCATTGTTCTCAAAGGTTAAATTTCGACTGGCTTGCTCAAAAAAACCATTGAGCGTGCGCATCGTATCGACGGGCAGCAGATTTTCCAAATGTTGATGAGCCAATTGCAGCAGCAACGATTCGTGTTCTGACAGGTAGGGCAGCATCAAGCCTCTGGACTGCTCTTTCCAGCGATAACCATAAGGACGATTGCTATCATCGCGCTCAATATCAAACCGCTCGCTCAATGTCTCAAGCTGACGTTGAATCGTACGGATATCACGATGAATACCGATGGCATCTAATTGCTCATGCAATTCTGAGGCGGAAATTTTACGATTACGAGGAATGCGGCGCAGTAATTCAATCGCCATCAACACGGTTTCTAAGGTATCTGCTTTATTCGCCATTCAGCATACTTTCAATGTTGCGTATCTTTAAAAAGGGAAGGGTAATAAATGGATTTACTTCGATCAACATCACTACGCCCCCGATTCTAACTGATTTGCCACATTGGTAAAATGGATAGCTGAACGACACCAAGGATTGAAACCTTTTTACATACAGATACAGCACTGATTCAAAGCACTTTAAAATTAAAATTCACAAACGTATAGCCTGAATCATTCTGAGAGTAGGTCATACGCTCTGAAAACTCACCCTTGGCATAATCCGATGCGCTAACCCATGCTTTTAAAGCAGACTCATCCACCCCAGATACATCCGAACTCATGTAATCCCCCCATAAAAAAGGCACAGTCAAAAGTAGAAAATTCTCATAAACTGACAAAAGGAGAACTTCTATGAAAACCTCGAAATACAG
>CAYZVI010000078.1:0-7254 GCA_964481695.1 uncultured Hydromonas sp.
AAGACAAAGAAGCGATTAAAGTTGGTGAGCGTTTGTTCTTGAATAACTGTGCGCAATGTCACGGTTCGGATGCGCGTGGTGGTAATGGCTATCCTAACTTGACGGATGGTGACTGGTTGTACGGTGGTTTCCCAGAAGCGATTACCCAATCACTCACTACTGGTCGTCACGGCATCATGACGCCGCAAGGTGAAGCGTTAGGTGGTGCTGAAGGTGTGAATGACGTGGCTAACTATGTTTTGTCATTGTCTAACAGTCCGCATGACGCGGTAGCGGCAGCTCGTGGTAAAGATAAGTTTGCACTTTGTGCGGCTTGTCACACCGCTTCAGGTAAAGGTTCTTTGTCTGATGAAACAGGTGGCTTGTATCATACTGGTGCGCCTAATCTGACTGATAAAATCTGGTTGTATGGCGGCGACATGAAAACTTTGACTGAAACCATCAGCAAAGGTCGTGATAAAAACGTGATGCCTTCATGGGATTGTTTGTTGGGTCAAGGTCGTATCCACGTATTGGCCGCTTATGTATGGCAGTTGAATCGTGATGATAGCGATAAAGTGAAAAATCCTGATGCGCCTCCTGCTTACTTGGCGCAAGCGGTAGCAGCTGATAAAGCAGCTTTGGAGCAAGCGCGTGCTGATGCAAAAGCCAAAGGCGAAAGCGAGTGCTTGGCTGTGTCTGCTGTAAAAGATGTTAAAAAATAAAAGTTAGTGAAGGTGTTGCTCATTCGTCGTAATGGTGCAACACTTCATATGAAAACCTTTTGAAGCGCTCAGTAATAGACTGTGCGCTTCTTTTTAGTGTATCATTTCAGTATTGAATGAAATAATTGTAAGAGTAATAATTAAATTACCAAAAAGAATTTAAGCAACGATTAAATGAGGAAGTTATGAATCGACCTATATTTTATGCGAAGATTGAGGAAGGTGATACACCTGCCCAACATGGTTCGTCTCAGCGAAAAGCCGATAATCCAGCGGCAGCACAAAATGCAAAAGCAGGTCAGGGTCTGTTCGCAGCGCATAAGAAAATTTTTGTGCGTGAGGTTTCGGGTAAGTTTAACAATTTGCGTTGGTTGTTTGTATGGTTAACACAACTACTTTACTTTGTCACGCCTTGGCTCAAGTGGAATGATCGTCCAGCCGTTTGGTTTGATTTACAGAAACGCTTCTTTTATATTTTTGGCTGGACTTTTTCACCGACGGATGTTGTATACATGACGATTGTATTGATCATGTGTGCGCTGGCGCTGTTCTTATTTACGGCGGTCGCTGGTCGTTTGTGGTGCGGTTACACCTGTCCGCAAACAGTGTACACCGAAATTTTTATGTGGATAGAGCGTAAAATTGAGGGTAATCGTGCGGCTCAGTTGCGTTTGCACAAAGGACCATGGACTTTCGGTAAGATTGTTAAGAAAGTCATTAAACATGCACTTTGGATTGCATTCTCGTTAGCGGCCAGCTTTACTTTGGTGGCTTATTTTACCGGTGCTCAGGGTTCAAATAATGCGATGCAATTGATTCGTGAAATCCTGCATCATGAAACCAGCGGCGCACAAATTTTCTGGATTGGTTTCTATGCGTTTATGATGTACTTGTTTGCTGGATTTATGCGTGAACAAGTTTGTAAATACATGTGTCCGTATGCACGTTTCCAAGGCGTGATGTTTGATCCAGATACATTGATTGTGACTTACGATGCAGCACGTGGTGAATCACGTGGCCCCCGTAAAAAAGGTGTTGATCCGAAATCAGTGGGTAAAGGTGACTGTATCGACTGTGGTGTCTGTGTGGATGTTTGTCCGACCGGTATTGATATTCGTAATGGCTTGCAGTACGAATGTATTGGCTGCGGTGCGTGTATTGACGGTTGTAACGAGATTATGGATAAGATGGGTTATCCACGTGGTTTGGTGCGTTACGATACTGAAAATGGTGTGAAAAATAAATTCACCAAAGATCAATTGCTCAAGCGTGCAGTTCGTCCTCGAGTTTTGCTGTACAGCGCGATTTTGCTTATTTTGCTGGGTGGTTTGTTGTACAGCATCAGCCAGCGTACGGTGATTCGCATGGTTGTGGAACGTGACGCACGTACAATTGCGCGTATGACCGATGATGGTATGGTTGAAAACGTATTTAAGTTGCAATTATCCAATACCGGCGAAGTTGCGCATAAGGTACAATTAAGCGTTTCAGGTACTTCAGGATTGAAATTGGTGGGTAAAAATGAAGTAGAGTTGGATCCTGCTTCAACGGATGTGAAAGTTATCCGCGTTCAGATTGATCCTGAAAAAGCGCGCAGCAGTGGTGTGACCGATAAAGGCGTGCCGATCACCATTCGTTTGGTTTCTCCAGAAACGGGTGATGAGATTGAGCGCGAATCAATTTATTATGGAATGAAACAGTAATAGGATAGGGATGATGCAGACAGGAAATACAGTAACGCCGTGGTATAAACAGTTTTGGCCTTGGGTTCTGATTGGTTTGCCAACTTCGGTGGTGATTGCGTCTATTACAACGTATTTCCTGGCCATCAATGGTATGGACAGCGTTATTTCCAAGGATTATTACAAAGAGGGTTTGGCGGTCAATGCCGATCTGACGCGTGATAAAAAAGCTGCTGCTTTGGGTTTGATGGCTGATATTACTATTGATGGTGAAAAAGTTACCATGAAGTTGTCTGCCCGTGAGCCATCAACGATGAAATCGCTGGCTGGTCAGCCTATCATGTTCGAGTTGGAGAATTTAAGCTTTCAGGATAGAAATTTAAATGCACCATTGATTCCTACCGAGGAAGGTGTGTGGAGCGGAAAGATTTCGGCTAAAGCCACTCAAGCCACTTGGCATGCGCGCATTATTGGGCCGGATTGGCGAATCACACAACGGTTGGAAAACACGATTCCTACGCATGTGATTTTGAAGCCTTAAGTTATGCGTTTTTCAAAAAATAGCTGTTCGTTTGATCAGCTATTTTTTTTGAAGCGTATGAACAATTTTGACTACAAATATTTATTCAAAACCTGTCCCAGCATTTTGCCGCAGGTGACGAGATCGCTTGCATCGACATAAGCGAAACCAACCACCAAGCCGCGCACCTCCGTTCCGCCAATGTAATAGCGTGATAAAGGACGCACTGATAATCCTTGTGTATGGCATCGATTGGCGATTTCTACGTCATTGGTATGTGTCGGTAGTTTTACCACCAAGTGCAAACCCGCGTCATCAATCATTTGCTCAACAGGTCCATTTAAGGTTTTGTTGAGCACCGCCAATAATATAGTGCGGCGTTGTGCATACGCTTGGCGCAGGCGGCGAATGTGCGTGGTAAAGTGCCCTTGTTCAATGAACTCCGCCAAACTCGCTTGTAAATGCAGTTGTCCCGGTCGGTACAGGTCATACAGGGCGATTTTGAACGAGTCAATCAGCGGTTTGGGCAAAACCAAATAGGATAATTTGATGCCCGGGAACATGACCTTCGAGAATGTTCCCATATACAGCACGCGGCTAATGCCGGACTCGTGCGCCAATCCTTGCAAAGAGGCGATGGGGCGACCCGAGTAACGAAACTCGCTGTCGTAGTCGTCCTCGAGCAGCCATGCGCCAGACTGCTGCGCGTATTCGATCAGCTGTCGGCGACGAGCGAGCGACATCACCGCGCCGGTTGGATACTGGTGTGATGGTGTGATGTAGATGAATTTTGGCGCAGTGCTATTGATGTCATCGGAGCTCGGGCTCATTCCTTCGGTATCTACGGCAATCGGTCGGATATGGAGGTCATTGGCATAGAATGAACTCCATGCACCCCAGTAACATGGGTTTTCTACCCAAGCGATGTCGTTTTGATCGGCCAGCATGCGACTAATCAGATCCAGCGATTGCTGTGTGCCGGCAGTGATGAGTACTTGCTCAGGTTCCAGAACCACGCCGCGAGAAATACGCAGGTAGTCGGCTACGGCCTTTTTCAATGGCGCATAACCGCCACGACTGTCATAGTCGTACAGCGCGACATCCTCTCGGCGCCAGACTTGATTTTGTACACGCTGCCAAGTTTTCACTGGAAAATTGAGTAAATCCATTTTCCCCGATAGCGCCAGCGGCTGTACTTCGTAGGCGTTGTAGCCTTGTTCCCGAGTCAGACGTGAACCACGCAAAGACAGTGTGATGTCGGCGTGGGATTCGGTCAGCGTGGCGTTGATGAGCGACTCGCTCGTATGCGTTTCAGACAATCCATCCGGTAAGACATCCGTGACGTATGTGCCACTGCCGGTTTGGCTGCTGACATAGCCCTCGGCTTGCAATTGATCATAGGCCGCAACAATCATATTGCGCGAGGCCGATAATTCACGTGCTAAATCGCGAGAGCTGGGTAATTTGCTCCCTGAGGGTAGACGGCGATTAACGATGGCGCTGCGAATGGCTTCATAAACACGTTTGTAGCCGGGGAGGCGTGGGTGAAAGTCTTGTCTTTCGAGCTCGTTTTGCAACAGCTCGGCCAATGGTGTGCGGCGCATAAGTGGTCTCCTGTGCGGTTTTGCCCTTATTAGACAAATGGACTGATTTATGATTATATTTCGTCGATAGATTCTAACCAAATTGGATCAATTTGTGTGCGATTTTGTTTGTATTTATATGACAATTGATTTGTTTTATTGAGCTGAAAAATAAATTTGCAATGACAGAAATAGGGGATAATGTTCACCAACATCCGTTTTTATGTAGAATCTGGAATATTTTAGCCGACTTGTTTTAGAGAGCATTGGCTCCAAGCTCACTTGGGAAGTGGTGCTATTGAGTCAGAAGGTGCTACTCTATACTGCCTTCGATCGAGGAGTGAGTTGTAGCCCTGATGAGGTGTGCTTTGGTTTTATTTACGGGTGATCTATTTGTTTTCACGTTTTGAGTAAGGACAATGTGTATGAGCGATGTATCGCTTTCGTCAAATTCATCATCCGATGTATCAGGAAAACCTTCGGTCTCGCTGTCGAGAGATTCGAAACTGTCAAATATTCCCCAAGGTCATCGACGCACAGCCGTTGTGTTGATTCCGGCTTGCAGTAATCAAGTGGGAATTCATGCCGCTCATACGGTTCAACGAAAATATGCGGATGCGGTGTTTTATGGCTCCCAGTGCACGACATTATTTATTCCTGCGATGGGTAAGGAGCTGGATATTGACGTGCTATTGGATACTGCTGATGGCGTTTTTTTATCAGGTTCTCCATCGAATGTGAATGCAGAGCTATACGGCGAAACAATTAGCGAACCACATTTGCCACAAGATGTGTTTCGCGATGAGGTGACGATCCCTCTGATTCGACAGGCGGTGGCGCGTGGTATTCCTGTGTTTGGTGTCTGTCGTGGTTTTCAGGAGGTTAATGTTGCGTTTGGTGGTTCGCTGCATCAAGCCGTGCATGATGTGGCAGCGCTGAACGATCACCGAGAGGACAAGGCTGCTCCGATTGAGGAGCAGTATGCGGCCGTTCATCCCGTGTGTTTGCAGGCCGACAGTACGCTGGCGCGATTGACTGGAAAGGGTGAGTTAATGGTTAATTCGTTGCACGGTCAGGGGATTAACCGTTTAGGTGAAGGCTTGATCGCCGAGGCATTTGCACCGGACGGATTAGTCGAGGCATTTCGCATTGCGGCACACCCGAATTTTGGCCTGTCGGTGCAGTGGCATCCTGAGTGGAAGATGCTGGAGAATCCGGATTCGCTCGCTTTATTTGCAGCCTTTGGTGATGCGTGCCGTGCGTATAGAGAACAGAAAGATTATCGACGAGCGCGGTTTCGTGCCGAGTTAGATTCACTGGGAGATGAGTAAATCCATGACCGTGACATCATTAATGGATGAATATTCGGGATAATGTCAAAAAACTATAACAAATAATATTGAAACAGAACAACTATTTAGAGGAGTACCTATGAGCTTTCAGAAATTCACTACTTTCCATGAGATGGAGCGTTGGTTGGATGAAAATCGAGTGACAGAGATTGAATGCTTGGTTCCAGACTTGACCGGTGTCGCACGCGGCAAAATTTTGCCACGCAATAAGTTTTCCGAAGAAAAAGGTATGCGTTTGCCGGAGGCTATTTTCGGCGCTACCGTGACCGGTGAATATCCAGAGTCGGATGTGTTTAACTCTATCATCGCGCCGACGGACAATGACATGGAGCTGCGCCCCGATCCAACCACGGTGCGTTTGGTGCCGTGGGCACAGGATGCGACGGCGCAGGTACTGCATGACTGCTTTAATAATGATGGTTCTTTGGTACAGTTCGCGCCGCGTTCAGTTTTGCGCCGTGTAGAAAACCTATACGCCAAGGAGGGTTGGTCGCCGGTAGTGGCTCCAGAATTAGAATTCTATCTGGTGAGCAAAAATACCGATCCGAATCAATTATTATTACCACCGGTCGGGCGCAATGGCCGCCGTGAGTCCGGTCGTCAGCCCTACAGTATTGATGCGGTGAATGAATTCGACCCATTGTTTGAGGACATTTACGACTATACCGAAGCCATGGATTTGGACGTGGATACCTTGATTCACGAGGTGGGTGCGGGGCAGATGGAGATTAACTTCTTGCACGGTAAACCACTGGATTTGGCCGACAAAGTGTTCTTCTTCAAACGTACCTTGCGTGAAGCGGCAATTCGCCACAATATGTTTGCGACCTTTATGGCCAAACCGATGCAGGGCGAACCTGGCTCAGCGATGCACATTCACCAATCCATCGTGGATTTAGACACTGATCGAAATCTATTCAGCCGTCCAGACGGCACGATGTCTGATCAATTTCTGCATTACATCGGTGGCCTACAAAAATACATGCCTCTGGCAATGGCACTGGTTGCGCCGTATGTGAACTCCTACCGTCGTATCACGCGCCACGCCTCTGCACCAATCAATGTGCAATGGGGGCGAGACAATCGTACCGTCGGATTCCGTGTGCCTCATTCTTCGCCAGCTGCGCGCCGTGTCGAAAATCGCATTGCTGGCTCGGATGCCAATCCGTATGTGGCTCTGGCGGTGACTTTGGCCTGTGGTTATTTAGGCATTAAAAATCAAATCGAACCAACGCCGGAAACCAAAGGCGCGATCAACGGTTTGGACTTTGAATTGCCACGTAGCTTGGGCGAAGCCTTGCAAGCCTTAGATGAATGCCCTGAGTTGCATGAAGTACTGGGTGAAGATTTTGTGAATTTGTACATTTCGGTGAAAGACGCCGAGTACGAAGAGTTCATGAAAGTAATCAGCCC